>JAYVDQ010000611.1:0-6524 GCA_043749325.1 Chloracidobacterium sp.
CTTTGCGCAGTCTGCTAACATTACGGCCATGAAAACAATCCTAGCTCGCGGCGTCGTATTTCTACTCGTTTTCGTTTTTGTATCCACACCGGTCTGGGCCACTTGCGGCGGCGGAGGCGGTGGAGGAGGAGGAGGAATGTCCGGCGGCGGCTCAGGCACCACCGGCGGCGGCAATCCGGTCGTATATCATGTGCCCTGGAAGATTCGTGATCCCAAAACCGGCGGCCCCGTGGCGACGGCCGGTCTCGTCCTTTATTGGTTCCCGGCGTCAAAAGAAGAAATTCAGCAATCCAGCCTTCGCGAATCGCGCGACCTGTCGCTCTACGCCGGACAGTGCATAACGATGCAGCTCGCTGACGCCAGTGTTCCAAATGCCAACGCTCTGATCGGTGAATCCAAATTACCCGTCGCCGTGCTTGCCACGCCGGACGGCGCGACGATCAGTAAACTCGAAAATAAAGGCGGCAAGCTCGCAGTGGCCGATATTGAAAAGCTGGTTGGTGGAGAGGTTAAGACGCGTAAAGCCAATCTCGACAACAGCCTAAAAGACGCCAGGGCAAAGGCCGCTGCCGGCGATAAAGAAAATGCAATTAAGGCATTACAGTCGGTCGTCGCGGAACGCTGCATGTTCCCCGGCCTGGCAAAAGATGCGGCAAAGGAATTAAAGAAACTAGGTGTTGAAAATGTCGGTGAGATTCCGGCGTCGCCAAATTTCGATCCGAAAGTCAGTGCAGCCATATTAAGGACGATGAAACAAGGACTCGTCGCCGAGAACGCTGCAAAATATACGCTCGCCGGCAAATTCTACGCTCAGGCAAACAAGATGGATCTTGCCGACCCGACGCCGCTGCGTTATCTTGCCGAGCTGCATCGTCATCACATCGGTGATTGGGAGAAAGCAAAGGTCGAATTTCACCAGATCCTAGACATGCCAGCCGATCCGCTCTCGCGTGCTGTCGCGATGCATGGTCTGGGCAAGATCACGATTCACGAAGGTGAATTCCTCAAAGGAATGCACCTGATGGAAGACTCGGTCGCCGTTTATCCGCTCGCACTCGCGTATCGCAATCTGGCTGTCTATTGGAACTCGGAAGGCGACCTGCAAAAGGGCACCTATTACACCGAAAAAGCGATGGCGATGGCCCCGAACGATCCGTATAACATAGTATTCTCGGCCGTTTTCATGGCCGCAAACGGCAAAAAAGAGGAAGCCCTAAAGATCGCCATGGCGAATATGAATCTGCTGCCGGCTTCTTACAATCTGGCCGCGATCTTTGCTCAGAACGGGCAAAAGGAAAAGGCTCTCGATCTGCTCAAACGTCATTTCTACAAATATGAGCGGTATCAGGAAGTCCGTACCAAGGAGATGATGGAGGCCCGGGTCGATGCCGTTTTTGCCTCGATCGTACGGGACAAAGACTTTCTCGACCTAACGAAATTCGCAGACGGTCGCCTGCCGATGGTGATGTCGCCGAAGCAGATGAGCGATACGATGAAGTTGAATCCATAATATATGTCGAAACCGAAGGCAGGAGCGACCGGGTTCTTTGGGCATAAAACTAAGGCCGCTGATCGAACGATCAGCGGCCTTTAGCGAATCAACAGAAATATCGATCAACACTACCACGGCCGTTTTTTATACGCCGTAACATAAGCATCGCCGTCCACGACGATCATCGGGTCACCGTTTTTCGGATGGTTCCGAAGCTCGATCGGGTAAACGGACTTCCCATTCTTTTTTGAATACGCGGTAAGCGTCGTTCGGGTCGCCGTCCATCGGCCGGAATCGTAACTTTGTCCGGCAGTTGAGCCGTACGCGCCGCTTGACGAAGACTCGGCGGAATACTCATAATTGCCGTTCTCATAGAGGACAAAACACCGGCTGGATATATATGAATTCGAGCCCGTAAGATTTGACTGGTAACACCATTTCCCTACAAATTCCGGTACGATGCCTTCGCTGCGGCCGGCCACGGTTTCAGTTCCGTTACCAAGTCCGGTACTTTGACCGGCGGCGGCTTTACCCTTGAGTCGAGTATAGACAACTTCGCGTCCTTGCGCGTCGACCGTCAGAGTATCACCGTCAAGTTCAAACGGGAACGCCAACGAGCCTTCATCGTTAAAGACCGTTATGACCGAATTCTTCACCTTGTAAGCGTATTTCTCGTCGTTGATCGTGATGCTGCCGTCCGCGCGAAATTCGATAACTGCTTCAACGCTCTTCCAACGCCCAAGCAGCGGATTTTTCGGGGCTTCAGCCTTTGCACCCGTTTGAGCGGAGGCTGTAGATACTAATGTCGGTAAGAAACATATGGCTGCGAGCGCCAAAACCAGGCCTCGTATCGAAATATTTTCGAGCAATCGCATATTTGATCCTTCCTCCCGAGTCATATCTGACAATTTCCCGTATGTTACCTCAAATCGATCCAAAATGTACATACTATTGAGCCTGCGAATTCTTCTCAAAACACCAATGCACCAGCTCGGCACCGAATTTTGTTTGAACATCCGTGGGCACGTCAGTCTCTTTTAGCTCGTGAAAATCAAATTTTATCGAGCCCGCCGACTGCCCTTTGGGATTCACGGTCGCTAGCATATAGCCGTAAACATTTGTCTTCGCGATCGGCGAATATTTTTCCGCGTCCTTGGGCAATTTGTACCGCACGGCACCGGCGGTTCCGACGATCCAGCCGGGGAGAATACCGCCGTTCGCCTTCCAATAGTCGCTGTTGAAAATATTATCCATCAGAAAATGCGAGTGGCTGGCAAATACGTAAACGAGCTTTTTTGCCTGATTTTGCGACTTTAATAATCGCTGGTAGACGAGCCGCCCGCTATACACGCCCGTCGGATAGTCGCTCATGCTGTGGTCGAACGACAGGCTGTCCGGCAGCGCCTCGTGCATACCGACGACAACGGTCGTAATGCCCGGGTCTGCGTCAGCACGATCCATCACGCGGTTAAACCAACGCATCTGTAACGCGTCAAACTGGTCGGTCGTCGAATTATCCAGATAAATAAAATCCACCCCGTCACGCTGCCAGTGAAAATAGGCCCTTAGTTTGTGATCATTCGGATCGTCTTTGAGCCGCTGGTCCTTCAGAACAGGCATGTTTAGCCAATCGGCAAACTGGATCAAATAATCAGCCCGCGTCTTTGGCGGCGCTGTTTCGTGGTTGCCGATGCCCAGCATAAATGGCACCTTAAACGCGTTGATCTGGCTGACGATCATGTCCTGCCAGACGTTATTCTCGTAATCGAGGATCGTCGGCCGTTTCGCCCTCGCTCGATTCATGATGTCTTCGTCAAAATCGTAAATCGCCCGCAGATCGCCAAGATGCCAATAAAACTCGGCCTTTGTTTTGGTCATATCCTGCGCGATAGTCGGCATCACGATGTCACCGCAATTACGCGAATCGCCGGAGAAAACGAACTGCCACGATTTTGCCTGCGAAGCATTACCCCGCACAAAGGCCGCCAAAACAAACAAAAAAATAACTATAAGGGTAGTTTTCATATGAGTCTGTGAACCACGCGAAATTATTTTAGCAGCGTCCCTTTGATCCCGCACGGCACGGAATAAACGCTGTCATTTGTCGCCACGACCATCTCGCCGGCACGTGTAAAGCACAATCCGACGACATTGTTCCCGGCGACAAAATGCTCGGCAGACGAGCCGTCAGCAACAATTTTCACAATCCCGTGACGGCCTTGGTAACACCCAGCGACGTATAGATTCCCGGTTTTATCAAAAGCCAGCCCCTGCGGACGGCCGAGGCCGCGGAAGAATTTCTCGTCAAAGCCCTCTTTGTCAATAACGTGAACCGCGTCATGGCTCGCGAGTCCCGGGGCCGTCAAAAACAGCTTGCCGTCCGGCCCAAATGCCATGTGATAAGCCGCGACCGATGGTTCCATAACCGTAAACGTCTCGACCTCGGCAAAATCCCGAACACGAAAAATAGTCCCCGAACGGTCGCCGACGTACATCAACCCCTCGGCGTCGAACGCCAGCCCAGACGCAATGCCTAATCCAGTCGCGTAAACCGATGTTGTGCCTTCGCGGCCGACCGAGTAAACCTCGCCTTGGGCGCGATTCGTGACAAACATCTGTCCATTGCGGTCAAAAGCGATCCCCGTCGGATTAAGTATCGCCTCGGGCAGTTCGTCGAGATAGCCGTCAGGTTCGAGCCGAAAAAGCGTGGCCGGCAGATGCTGCCCGCGCGACCCCGAACGCGTCAAAATAAGAGCGTCGTCCGAGGGATCGACCGCCGGATTTGCGACGATATGCATGCCGCCGACCAGCAGTTTGCCGACGACGATCGGAAACATTTCGCTTTGCTTACCGCCGCTTTCGAGATGAATTTGCGTACGCCCCTCGCCGTCGCCCTCGGGCACGATCGCCAACACGCGGTTAGACGAAGCCGCTACGATACGGCACCGCTCATCGCCAATAAATACTTGCGTGCCGGAGCCGTGCCCGGCACTAAAGCCTTCGCACTCAATTACGATCTCGCCACCCGGAATCGCGAACGGCGGTTCGACCCGCGTGATTTTTCCTGTTTGATTCATTTGATGGTTAGATTTTACGATGCTTCGGTCAAATGTGTCGAATTTTGCTTCATTCTCTGGAAAATACGATATAAGAAACAAAAATAGCCCGGGCTTTCGCGCGGGCTGGGGTTACCGTTTCCGGATATCCTACGAAATACTTCTTGTTATGAGAAGCAACGTATTCTCTTATCTACTAAACAACGAATATGCTATATTAACGAAACCAAAATTTCAAGCGAAAACTACTAAAGGAGATTTTTCATGTCTCTCACAAAAACCGTTTTAGGGTTGGATCTGGGTGTAACGTCCGCTGGTTGGGCGCTTATCAAATCATCGGTTAATGAGCGCAATCAGACCGTATTTAATGATGACGGACATATCAGCGGTGCTCAGATCATTGCTGCCGGTGTCCGCATTTTCCCTGCCACGACCGAGGGCAAAACCAACGCACCGAAAAACCACAAGCGTCGTGCGTCGCGCGGTCAGCGGCGTTTGGTTTGGCGGAAAGCCGCCAGGTTCACCGAACTGCGAGACCTTTTGGCGTCAAATGGGCTATTGCCCAAGATTGAATCTCGAGACTCGGCTGAAACGTTCCAAAAGCTCGGCGATCCGTACGAGTTTCGCGTTCGCGCGCTGGACAAGCGGCTCGATCCATTCGAGGTCGGGCGGGCGATCTACCATCTTTCTAAACGACGCGGATTTCTGAGTAACCGTAAATCCGGGACAAGCGGCGAGGACGGGAAGGTCCTCGGTGGAATCAAAGAGGTCCGCGAGGCGATTGAAAGAGACGGTTTCCGCAGCGTCGGCGAATACCTAGCAAAGCGCGACAAAAAGCGCAAACATTTTACTCATCGTTCGATGACGGAAAACGAATTCGAAGCGATCTGGACGGCGCAAAGCGCGTTTCACCCGGAGCTTTTGAACGACAATCTCAAATTCACCATTAAGAACACGATCTTTTACCAACGTCCGCTTCGCTCGCAAAGAGGATTGATCGGCAAATGTTCGTTTGAGAAAGACAAAAAGCGGTGCGATCTTGCGCGTCAGGAGGCACAGCGTATCCGTTATTGGCAGGATATAAATAATCTCCAGATTCAAAATCCGCAGACTCTCAACTGGCGGACACTGACCGATGTCGAACGCTCACGGCTGGCCGAGCTGCTCGAAAATACTAAGGAACTCAAATATGACCGACTTCGAAAATTCCTGAAGATTGGTGACAACGTCCGCATTAACCTCGAAGCAAATGACAAAAAGATCAAGGGCAACACGACGGCCTGTTTCTTCCGGTTTGCTCTGAAAAAGTCGGCAAAAACTTGGGACACGTTTAACGAGGAAGAGCAGAACCGATTGATCGAAGAAATGTTCAGGATCGATAACGAGTTGGCTCTGCAACGCCGCTTAAGTGAGTATTGGGGATTCAGCGAAGAAGACATCGGAAAACTCGAAGGCGTCTGGCATCAGCTTGAGGACGGCTACAGCCGGCTTTCGCTAAAAGCGATCAGAAAGGTGCTGCCGCTCATGACCGAAGGGAAACGCTACGACGAGGCCGTTTCCGAAGTTTATGGCGATCACCGAAAACAGTATGGCAAAGAGGAGTTTCAAAAGCTCGAGCTTCCGCCAAAAGATTTAAGGAACCCGATTGTATTCAAAGCTCTTTGCGAGGTTCGCAAAGTGGTAAATGCCATTATCAGGGAATTCGGGCGGCCGGACGAGATTCGTATAGAAATGGCCCGCGATCTGAAACTTACAAAAATTCAGAAAGAGCGGTCGATGAAACAGGCGAATCAGAATAAGCGGGACAATGAAGAAGCAGAACAGTTTTTCAAGCAAAAGTTCAATCTCGAAAATATTTCCAGTACCGACAAATTGAAATACCGCCTTTGGAAAGAATCCGGCGGGCGATGTCCTTACACCGGAATCAACATTCCGCCCGAGGCTTTGCTTGACAACGGCCTTGTGGATAAAGAGCA
>JAYVDQ010000612.1:0-5119 GCA_043749325.1 Chloracidobacterium sp.
ATCATGATCTGCCCGATCTTACTCTGGGCATTAGGTTTTGCTCGGCCTGAAGATCCACGTAAATACACCTATCAACAGACAGGCGGCAACGATAATCTCCGCCCAGAAAAACGATATGAAATCGCTAAAAACTCCAATCGGCGGTACGTTGGGCTGACTGTTGCGGACCGCATAAAATGCGAATAGCAATGCGGCCATAAACGAAAACATCGCGATCTCGGGTTTTCGCTTGCGTACAACGATGCTGAGCACGAGGAAGAGGACCGCGATGGACAATCCCCACATCATTGCGGCGATAAATATCGAGAAAAACACGGCGGTCGGTGAGCGGTCAAAATTGACGTCGAAAAGGACGTAGTTTTCGTCGCTCTCTTTAGTATTTTTGGCGGTGATCTTGTAGCCGGGAAGCGAACCGAAAAAATCGACGACGATCGGTATGTCTTCGGGTGCTGCTTCCTCTTTTTTTGCACCGGCCGGTTCTTCGCCCGCGCGATCGGCGGCAACGGGTTTTTCATCCGCTTTCTTTTCATCGCTCTTGCCTGGGGTAAGATAGATCTCGACCTCGGCCTTATGCTCGTCAAAGGGGTAATCCGACACATTGCCGTCATAAGTATTGATTACGGCTTCGACCGGCGTCATCCGCTTGCCTTTAGGAAAATCGATCTCCTGTTTTCCGTTCGCGCTGTTGATAAAAAACTTGAGTGGGTGTGTAAGCGTGTTTTCTTCATTTACAAGATTACCCATTGGCGTGAATTCAAGACGGGCAGTCGCATCACCCTTGATCGCGTCGAGCCCGAGCAGTTTCATCGAGACTCCGACGTGATTTGGATTCTTTGCACCGGCTTCGGAAATGACAAGGTCAGTCTGTGCTCCCTCAGCTTTAAAATTTGAAAGCGTAAAAAACATTGCGATCGCTACGACGACCAAAAGTATGATCCCAAGAATGATCTCCTTTGCCGAGATCTTGTCGGTAAGTGACATGGTTTTCTCCTGTTGAATTATTAGCCGCAAAAATTGCAGACGGATGCCGATATTCTAACTCAAATTATCCCAGACCGATAGCGGAAAAGCCGGGTTGACCGAGTCGCCGGTATTTTATTATTTGCGATATAAGATCTTCGTTTTTAAAGGCGAACCTAGAAACTACACGGCGCGTCCATGTCCGGGTCGGTGATCGGTGAGGCGGTTATGTCCCATGTGCCGTCGTCACGGCGGACGGCTTTGGCTCGATAGCGGGAGACTTTGTAGACTGGATTGCCAGGGATGTCGGTGCGGGCCTCGACGCCGACGCGGGCCCAGTAGTAGTCATTGCAGTAGAAAAATGTGATGTTGTCGGCGGTTCGTTTTTGTTTGTCAAGGAAATGTGAGCGGACCTCGTCCTCGAGACCCTTTGGCCCGAGGACCTGTGAGCCAACGCCGGGGAGCGTTACGTAGTAAACAACGGCACCGGCTACGATGACGATCAACGCAACGATAAGCAGGAGTTTTAGATAATTTTTCGAGCTGCTTGCTTTCTCCTGGTGCGTCTGAAAAAGGCGAACCTTTTCGTCTTCGGCAAACGTCGGATCCGATTCCCCAACCACATCCTGATCGAATAATCCCATAGGACAATTCCGGGAAGCGTCCCGGCCTCCGAATCGAGATATACCACCGAACTTCGCTCGTTGCAAGCCCTATTATTGTCACTTCGACCGCCCTGTTCCACGCAATTTTGCAAGAAACTTCTGACCACAGCGTTCCAATAGAAACAGCGACGACTCTTCCAATCACCATAAGGGTATTTCTATTTAAGGAGTTGATACATGAAAGTTAAACAAATAGTTGGAATTTTGGCCGTATTTATGGCCGTCGTTGGAGTCGCCGGCATGGCGGCAGCACAGAGTGGAAATTATACAATTTCGGCACCGCACACTTATAAGAATCTCTCCATTTTTCTGATCCACGGTAAGGACGAGTCGAAAAAGGGCAACATCCTGACACTTCAGGAGGCGATGGAGCGAAATCTGTTTCGCGTCTATGAAACCTCCGAGGTCAATGAGCTGGAGGTCGAAAATCTGTCGAAAGAATTTGATGTGTTTATCCAGTCGGGTGACATCGTCAAGGGCGGCAAACAGGATCGCATTCTGGCCGTAAGCATTATTATTCCGGCGAGGTCGGGACGGGTGAAGATTGACTCTTTTTGCGTCGAATCGGGCCGCTGGACGAAACGCGGTAACGAAGATTCGACAAAATTTACAAGCTCGAACGACCGCATCGTCACCAAGGAGCTAAAGATCGCGGCCAATGCATCGCGTTCGCAGCAGGAGGTTTGGAACAAGGTGAGCGAGGCACAGGCAAGCCTTGGTAGGAATGTCGGTGGTTCGGTCGCGGGATCATCGGCGTCGAGCCTACAGTTGAGCCTCGAGGATAAAAAGGTAGTCGCGAATGTTGACGAATACGTAAAGCAGCTCAGAAACATTGTCGACGGCAAATCCGACGTGATCGGATACGCATTCGCGGTCAATGGCCAGATCAACAGCGCTGATATTTACGTTTCAAACGGCTTGTTCAAGAAACTGTGGCCGAAGATGCTAAAGGCTTCGGCGACCGAAGCTGTTGCGGCTTCGCGTGGCATTCGGCTGGCCAATCCGGTCAAGGCCGAGGCGGTTAAGGGGTTTCTCGACGACGCCGAGAAAGCTAAACCGACTAACGACCGCTCCGCAAGTGCCGGAGCAAGGCTGCTGACCCGCGAAGACAAAGACAACGTAATGATCGAGGCACGCGACGAAAAAACAAAGACTGTCGTGCACAAAAGTTACGTTAAAAAACCGTAATAAGTTTGACCCTTTGATCTTATGATCTCTGGTCGAGCGGGAATTACTGTAGCCGTGTGCGGCTCGTCGCTGTCCCGCATATGGATACGGTAATTCCCGTTTCTTGCCGTTAGCCGAAATTTGATGGCGGCCGATCCTTTCTTAGGGCTTCGCGGTCTTGTTCATCATGCCGAGAACCTGGCCGATTACGCCGCCGCCGATGCCACCCATAACGAGAGCACCGAGCACATCCGCGATCGCCGGCGTGTAGTTCTTTGACATATTCATAAACGCAATGAACATGAGTTGATAGCTAAGCGAAATCAAAAACCAGACGATCGCGCCGCCCTGTAGGCCTCCGACAAATGTGCTAATGGTCGCCCATTTATCAAAGATGTAGGCCAGCAGAAAGGCGGAAACGAAATTCGCCAATACTAGCGGGACCCACACCGGTGTTTCCTTCATCAATCCCGGGTAGGTGATCATATTGGGCTTCATTACCATCGGATCAAGAATAAGCCCATAAATGACGAAACCGAGAATAAAAAAGGCGATGCCGCCTGCAACTGTCGCGGCTAAAACTCTTGTAAGCATAGAGAACTCTCCGTTTTGGAAAAAATTACCCTAAAGCCCTTGAAAAAAGTTTGTGGGTCGAACAAGGGAAACGTATAGGAATATCGGCAGAATGTCAATGTCAATGGTAAGGAGCATTAAGAAGATGCCAGCTTTCGCTGATTGACGAAATGGTTTGCGATCTCGGAGGCGGCCTTTGGGCCGACAAACGGGGAGAGCTCGTCCGCCGTGACTTTTGCAATTCTCTCGATCGAGCCAAATTCCCGCAGCAGTTTCATTTTTCGCTTCTCACCAATGCCCGGAATTTCCGATAGTTCCGATGAAAAATCGCGTTTTTCACGGCGTTTCCGGTGGAATTCGATGGCGGTCTTGTGGGTTTCCTCGCGGATATGCAGGATCAGGCGAAAGGCGAGGGAATTGCGGTCAAACGGGATAGGTTGATCCTCGCGGCCGTGGACAAGCAGATGCGAGATTTGGTTGTGCTGTTTCGGCGGCTTGACTAGGCCGACCAGCATTATTTGTTCGAGGTCGAGCGCCTGCATCGCGGCGGCGGCCGCCGAAAGCTGGCCTTTGCCGCCGTCAATAAAGACGAGTTCCGGCAGCGATTTTTGCTCGTCCAGCATCCGGCGGTAACGGCGAAAAACTGCTTCGTGCATCGATGCAAAATCATTCGCTCCCTCGACAGTTTTAATGATAAATCGACGATAATTTGCCCTTGCTGGTTTGCCATTTTCAAAGGTGACGATGCCAGCGACATTCTCCGCTCCGGAGATATTCGAGATGTCGAACGACTCTATACGCTCTGGAAAATACGAAAGTTCGAGCAGTTCCTGAAGCTCTTCGAGCACCTTTTGACTGTCAGCTTTGAGAACACGAAAACGCTGCTCAAACGCGATCTTGGCGTTGGTTTCGACCAGGGTCACCAGATGCCGGTTCTTACCGCGTTTCGGGTCGAGTATCCGCACCTTGCGGCCGCGACGCTCGGTCAGGAGCTGCTCCAAAATGGCACGGTCATCAAAATCCTGCGGCACATGAATCTCGAGCGGCACGTAGTCGGTAGAGTAGTACTGAATGAGCACCTCACGTAAGAATTCGAACGAATTGAACGAATCGCCGTCAGGCAGATCTTCCCAGAAAAACTCACGCCGTCCGACGATGCGGCCCTCACGCATCGTAAAAAGCTGCAACGCTAGTCGCTGTTTTTCGCGGTAAAAGCCGATGATATCGACATCACGTTCGGCGGTCGTCGCCATCTTCTGCGTTTCGCTCAAGGCGAGCACGGTGTGATGCAGATCGCGATATTTGGCGGCGAGTTCGTATTTGCCGTCGTCCGAATATTGCCACATTCGCTGTTCAAGTGTTTTGGCTAGCTCCTTATTTTTACCTTCGAGCAATATCTTTACGTCGGCAGCGGCCTCCTGATATTCTTCCTGCGTGCAAAGACCTTTGACACACGGGCCCAGACAGCGTTTCAGATGGTATTCGAGACACGGACGCGGCAGCTTACCGTTGATCTCGATCTCACACGTGCGAAGCTGGAAGGCTCGATTAACGAGATTCAGCGTCTTGCGGGCAAGTGACGTGGGCAGAAAAGGGCCGTAATAATGCGAGCCGTCGCGGACGATCCGTCGGGTGACTACGACCTTCGGAAACGGCTCGTTGGTCAGCTTCAGATGCGGGTATGATTTGTCATCTTTGAGCAGAACATTAAATCGCGGCTTGTGCTTTTTTATCAGGTTTGACTCGAGCACAAG
>JAYVDQ010000613.1:0-2619 GCA_043749325.1 Chloracidobacterium sp.
ATATTCTACAGGTTAGTGAGACGACGGTCCGACGCGAATGGACTTTCGCAAAGGCCTGGTTTCAACGCGAACTAGGTCAGAACCGGGAGCCGTAGCGACCGGATTCCGCGATTGGCGGGAGTAGGAATCCCGTCACTACCGTTCCGGGTTCTGACAAAAAGTAAGAACCGTGAGCACTAGCGACCGGTCACTGCTGGTTCAAGAAAAACCGTGGAAAATTGGCAACAAGTAAAAGATCTTTTCGCGGAGGCGATAGAACAGCCATCAAATTCGCGTCTGGAATTTCTCAAAGGTAAATGCAATGGCGACGATCTGCTGTTCGACGAAATCAATTCGCTGCTCGACGCCTCGTCGGAACCCGAAAATCTGATCGAAAATAACGCTATCGACCTCGCTTCAAAGGTCGGAGGTGAAGAAAATAATTACGCCGAGCAGCACTTCGGAAATTACCGGATAATTCGCGAGATCGGCAGCGGCGGCATGGGTACCGTATTTTTGGCGGAACGCGACGACGGCGAATTCTCAATGCAGGTCGCGCTAAAGATCGTTCGCCAGTCCGTAGCCGACCGCGAAATTGTCGAGCGATTTAAGCGTGAACGCCAGATACTCGCCAACCTCAACCACCGGAATATTGCGGCATTGCATGACGGCGGCATCAACGAAAAAGGCGAGCCGTATCTCGCCATGGAATATGTCGAGGGCGAGACACTGATCGAATTCTGCGAGCAAAATCGCCTTACCATTCCTGAAAAGCTGCGGCTGTTCTTAAAGGTCTGTGCAGCCGTCGCTTACGCACATCGAAGTCTGGTCGTCCACCGCGACATCAAGCCGTCTAACACTCTCGTGACCAGTGAAGGCGAGCCCAAACTGCTCGATTTTGGCCTTGCAAAGGCTTTTGAGATAGATGGCTCGAATACGCAGACGGCGCTTCGCGCATTCACGCCCGCTTATGCCTCGCCCGAGCAGATCCAGGGTCGAAATATAACGACGGCAAGCGATGTTTATTCACTCGGGGTTGTTTTTTACGAGCTATTAACCGGAATAAAGCCGCTAAATTTCGAAAATAAAAGTTTTGAAGAAATTGTCAGGACGATTACCTATACCGACCCGCCTCCGCCATCGGCAAACCCGCAATCCGCACTCCGCGCTCCGCAATTAAAAGGTGACCTCGATAATATTGCTCTCACGGCGATCCGAAAAGAGCCGGAACGCCGGTTTAAGACCGTTGATGATTTTGCCCGCGACATCGAACGTCATTTGTCCGGAAGGCCGATCTCAGCTCGCCCTAACACTACCGCGTATCTTGCCGGTAAATTTATCCGCCGAAACAAAATTGCGGTTGCCGCTGGTCTCCTCGTCGCGATTTCGCTGGTTGCCGGGCTTGCGATCTCGCTTTGGCAGGCGGAGATCGCCCGGCGAGAAACGGCGAGGTCGCAGACGGTCAATCAGTTTCTGCGAAAGATGCTCATGACCGCTATACCGGAAAGCGGAGGCACCGGAAAAAAGGGAGCACAGGCAACGATGGTCGATGTCCTTAACGATGTCGAAAAGCGTCTGGACGGAGACCTTTCCTCGGAACCGGAGGTTCGGGCCGAATTGCGTCAGCTTATCGGTTCGGCCTATCTCAATCAAGGCATGTATGACGGGGCGCAGAGAAATTTAATACTTGCTCTCGATGAACAGTCATCGCTTTTCGGTCGAAATAGTCCACTAACTCTAAAGGTCGAATATAGCCTGGCCCGCCTGTATCAGGAAAAAGGCGACTATGCGAGTGCTTACGAGATATATGAACGGCGATTTGAAAGCTGGCGTTCGGAATTTCAGCAGCATCGGATCGAGCCTCAACTGTATGTTGAGAAATTGTCGGATTTTGGGGCTGCCTGTCGTGCCCTCGGTGATCCGGAGCGGGCGGAGCAGCTACTTCGAGAGGCTCAGGACGTTGCCACGCAGTTCTCCATCGATTCCCAAGTGGACTTTACACGTACTATTCTTGCCCTGATCCTCCTCGACCAGGGCAGATTCGAGGAGGCGAAAACGTCGCAGCTTTCGACTGTGTCCCGGGTTAGGCAAGCCGGCATAGACGACAACCCGACATTAGCTCCGGCGTTGACCCTGATGGGATCGATCCTGATGGAAAATGGCGAACTCGCGGATGCTGAGGCGAATCTAGTCGATGGCGAGGGCATCTATCGCAGACTTTACGGGCCGGAATACCTGGCAATTTACGACAACATTCGCCTTCAGGCACAGGTCGCCTATCTGAATGGAGATTACCAGTCAGCGAAAAAAAAGATTGATTTGGCGCTCGATGACTACCGCAAGAATTCGGGTCCGAAAAACATCAGCTTTGCGACGGCTCTTACAATCAAAGGCCTCGTTTTTAATAAAGTCGGGAAGGTGGCGGAGGCTGAGAGCCTGCTGCGTAAAGCCGTCCGCCTGAGAACCGAAAATCTGCCGCCCGATCATTTCATGACCGCACTTTCGAAGGGAGCATTGGGCGAAGTGCTGCTCGACGAGAAAAAACTAGATGGAGCGGAACCGCTTATCCGTATGAGTTACGCATCGCTGGTTGCGTCACAGAAGGCTGACAATGAAAGATTAAGGCTTGCCAAGACGCGT
>JAYVDQ010000614.1:0-4218 GCA_043749325.1 Chloracidobacterium sp.
GCAAATTCATTTATTAATAATAAATGAATTTTTAACAAAATGTTAGTTTGTTATTGCCATGAGTTACATTTTTGGATATGCTGTTGACAGCATATCGTATCGGCATTTTATCCTATGAAAAATATTATTGCAGTCTCCGATCTACAAAGGCAAGCCGCTCAGGTCTTGACCGCAGTCAATAAATCATCCGAGCCAATTATCATAACGCAAAGAGGTCGTCCGGCAGCGGTTATCATTTCGGCCAAAAGATACGCTCAGATCGAGGAAGACCTTGCGGACTTTGACGATTTCGAACTTGAACGACTTGTCGAAGAAGGTCTGAGAGCAAAAAAAGCGGGTGATTCCCTGAGTTTGGATGAGGTTAAAAGGCGGCTTAATTTCCCCGGCTAAATGAAAGCGCATCTCGATGTTCAATCCCCCGCGTTTCTTGTGCTTGAGTCTCTCCCGCAAAGTACGGCCTTTGGGATTATTGCACTCTTTGATTATCTTCAAGAGTTTCCCGAAATGGGGGCTCCCCTCGGGCCTCGATTTCCTAAGCTAAAAGGCCTGAGACAGATGATATACAAAGGTTCGATTAGAATAATCTACGAATATGATCATCTCGATGAGACGGTTTATATATTAGCCGTCCAGAAATGTTCACAAAAAATGCCGGATCGGCGAGAACTGAAACGAAGAACACCAACTAGCGATTAGTCATTTTTCCAGGGCATTAAAAATAAATGGGAATGTTCCCCACGACTGGCCGCGGTGCTGCGGGCGAAAGGCAAACAATACGATCTTGCCTTTGCCGTAGTTCGCCTCGGCGAGGGCGGTTTTGCCGTTGACGTATTTTTCGCCGAGCATCCAGCCAGAGATCAGCGCATTTTTCGCTGCGTACCGGGCGATGGTTTTTACCTTTTTAATATCGGTGATCTCAAAAGCGGAGCTGCTCGTAAAATACGCGGCCGTTTCCTCGCGAAGCCCGCGTGCAAGCGGATCCTTGGTATCGACCTCGAGTTTGACGACCGAGCCCGGATTGTAAAATTCATTTCTTCTTATGCCGGTGAGGGCATTTTTCATCGGCAGGCCGAACCGCTTAATGACCATTTCGCAGGACGCGTCGAAACAAATCAGCTTGCCGCCATTCTCGACAAATTTCTTTAGGTTTTCGACGCCGGCCTCGGTCATGCCTCCTGCAATTTCCGCCGGATAACGGTCGACTGAAAGCCCGCCAACCATACCATTTTCGTTCTCAGATGCGAGGATGATCGTATCGAAATCGAGCTTGCCAGAGCGGATATCTGCATCTGAAACCGACCGGTATGGGATCTGAAATGTGTCGAGCACAAACCGCGTCCACCCCTCGTCCATCGAGCCTGTGAATCCTTTGTAAAGGCCTATATTAGGGTTCGTTTTTAGGGGATTCGGCACTTTGGCAAATGCAGTATTCGTTGGTGATAGGTTCATAACGGCACGCGCCTGATTGATGTCCTTCACAGGTTTCAACGCTGCCATTCCTTTGTCGAGATCCTTTATCTGCCAGGCCGTTGCGTAATCTACGCCCATCTGGATCGGCAGCGTCCATCCGGCTACGTCATATGGAGGCTCGGCGTCGCCATTCGGCAGCCGGC
Source organism: Chloracidobacterium sp. (assembly GCA_043749325.1). Lineage (GTDB taxonomy): Bacteria > Acidobacteriota > Blastocatellia > Pyrinomonadales > Pyrinomonadaceae > OLB17. The sequence continues at coordinate 1,614 of JAYVDQ010000614.1, forward strand.
GATCGGGATACGTTTGTTTTTCAAACAAGCTCAGCACGTTATTCTTCTGCGGCTGATTTACAAATACGAGAAAGCTGCCAAGCGGCATTTCGTGAAAATCGGACTGCTTCTGATCCATTTTCACATACAGTTCTTTTGTCATCTGATAGACTTCCATGCCCTGCGCCATCAAAATTTCGAGGAATCGCGAAATGGTTTCGGCATTAGGCTGTCCAGCCGTAACGATAAACGCCTGCGGGTCTTCCGGCTCCGGCTTGAGGTTCGCCTTGCCGAACTCATAGAAATTTCGCAAATATCGGGGCCGGAATTTCGCCGCCATTTGCAGCAACGCTCGCGATGCGGTCATTTCTATCTCATTGATATTGGCCGGCCGCCACAGGCCGCCGGTCCACGGATCCGGATAATTCGTCGCGGTTTCGAGCAGGTTTGCGAGGCCGCGCGTATTCCGGTTTCGCTTAAGATCCTCTTCCTTCACGGTAATCGGAGACATCAAATTCGCGCTTGCCGCCTCGGACAAAATACCGATCGAGTTGTGGTAATAAGGCGCGGAGCGAAATCCGCCGTGCCACCAGGTATCGTAGGTCGAATTTGTCGCCACACCCGCAATATTCTTGGCCTGTAGATCGGATGCCATCTTATAGCCAACAAGCCCGACCTCGCGTATGATCGCCGGCGGTATGCGTGGATTTACAGGATCGAAAAACGGAGGCAGGATAAACCGCGACGCATTTGAGCCCTGCTGGTGAATGTCATACACAAGCTGAGGAAACCATTGCTGCCAAAAGAATTTCGTGATCGCCTGGGTCTCGGCAAGATTGAGCATAAACCAATCGCGATTGTCGTCGTGCCCGGCGTAATGATGATAAAGCTCCGGCGGCGACGTGCCTTCGCTCTTGGTGCCGAGCGTTTTGCGATACCAGTCGGCTACTATGTCAACGCCGTCTGGATTTGAGGACGGAATGAGCAACAGGATCGTATTGTCAAGTATTTCTTTGGTATTGGCGTCGTTCGAGGTAGCCAGATCATAAGCGAGATTCATCGACATCTGCGACGCAACGATCTCGGTCGAGTGGATCGAGCAGGATATCGAAACGATCGTCTTGCCGTTTTTGATCAGGTCTTCGAGTTCGCCCGTGTCTTTTATGGTTCGCGGATCGGCAAGCTTGGCATTGATCTGTCTGTATTTATCAAGTTTCTTGATGTTATTGGGGGACGAAATGAACGCGACGATCAGCGGTTTTCCATTTGTCGTCCTGCCTATTTCCGTGACCGTGACCTTATTGCTCGCCTTGTCAAGCTTTGTAAAATAGCCCACTATCTGCCGCCAATCGGCAATGGTTTTGTCGTCAGTCGGATTAAAGCCGAGCACCGATTTCGGGCTCGGAACCTGCGCGACAATCGCGCACGAAAGAAGTAATATTAAACCGCTGAGACGCAGAGACGCAGAGAAAAACACCGAAAAAAGCCGAGGGCGAGACAAATGTCCGCGATCAAACCTGATAATATTCATAATAGTTTTCTCTCTACGTCTCCGCGTCTCAGCGGTGACGATCTTGAGGCGATTGCTGAAAACCGTAAACTGACTTTTCCTGTCAAGCAGTCTAACAAATCGCGGCTTAGCGGGAAACTTCGCTACTGGTGGAGTTGGTTTGTGGCGGGTGCTCTGTTATTGCTGATCGCCACACCAGCGTTGGTATTTTTATGGATCATTAACCGCCGCATTTGGCTCTATCCGCTTGCTCAGTGGGGAGCCAGAACATGGCTGAAGGCTTGCGGGGCAAAGGTAAAAGTGACCGGCCGCGAAAATCTTGATCCCGAAAACGCTTACGTTTTTGCTTCCAATCACCGTTCGTATCTAGATACGGCCACGCTGTTTTTCTACGCCGGCAAAAAGATGGGCCTCGTCGCAAAGAAGGAATTGTTAAAGGTCCCCGTGCTGGGCCAGGGAATGAATTTTGTCCATATTATTGCCATCGACCGGTCAAACCCGGAGCGGGCGATGCGGTCTATGGAAAAAGCCCGCGAAATAATGGCTGACGGCTATTCGTTCGGCCTGTTTGTCGAGGGCACACGAGGAACGCCGGGCGAGCTGCTGCCGTTTAAGAAGGGGGCGTTTCACCTGGCAATACAAATGCAGGCACCAGTTGTCCCCGTTGCGATAAAAAATACGGATTGGATGATGGGTAAACGTACCGGTGTCGCTTACGCAGGCGAAATAGAAATGGCTCTGCTGCCGCCCATTGAAACCACCGGCCTCGGTTCGGACGACGTAATGGAATTGATGCGAAAAACGCGCTCCGCTATCGCTGCCGAACTAAGCGAGACGCGGTGACGGTGAGACGCAGTGACACCGGGATTTCTATCTCTGCGTCTCCGCGTCTCGCTGTCTCACTATCACTACTCAGGCTTCTTCGGCGTCGGGCTAGGTTTTGCATCCGGCACGTCGTCAAGGATCCTGACCTCACTGCGCCCGACTTTATAATCGGTGTATTTCACCTTCATCTTGATGTGAAGGGCGTCGGCTTTATCAAAAAACAGAGTGTCATTCGCGTACGCATATGTGGGGAACCAATATTTCCCGTCAATATTTTCCCGGTAGGTCTCG
>JAYVDQ010000615.1:0-8491 GCA_043749325.1 Chloracidobacterium sp.
CCGAGCGCGACTCCTAAAATCTTCACCTACACGGGACCGCCCGTATCGGTTCCCGACAATGTTCCGGCGGGCGTCAATATCAACTTGCCTGTAAGCGGCGTGGGCACATCGCCTTTAAGCAGCGCGGCCACAATTGCTGACCTTAATTTCCGCTTTGACGGCACCGCCCCGAGCGCAGACCCGCTCTCGACCACCGTCGGCCTTAACCATTCGTGGGTAGGTGATATTGTCGTCAAGCTGACTTCGCCCGCTGGTACAACGGTCACGATTATGGACCGTCCCGGATTTCCTGCTACGGCTATAGGGTGCGGCAGCCATAATCTCTATAACCTCACGTTGGATGATGATGGCGGGTTTCCTCCGGTTGAAGATCAGTGCTCGACGAGTGCTGCCGTCCCCTTCCCATCAGGCACTTTTTCGCCTAATAATCCGTTGTCCGCTTTTAAGGGGCAGGATCCGAATGGGACATGGGTCATCAATGTTAGCGACAACGAAGCAGGCGACGTTGGTTCGATGCGGCAATTTAGCCTTATCTTTACAAGTGCCCCGACGACTGCCACTGTGGACGGCAGGGTGCTGACATCTGACGGCCGCGGCCTGCGCAATGCGACCGTGTCGATCACGGATGCGAACGGCGGCGTGCAAAGGGCGACGACCAGTTCGTTCGGGTTTTTCTCGTTTGCCAACGTGTTGACCGGAGGGACTTACACCCTTCGGGTCTCATCCAGACTATTTCGCTTCTCGACACAGACAATTCAGGTCAGCGGCAACCTGACGATGCCCGATTTTGTGGGACTGGAGTGATTTGGCATAAATTGCTTTACTCTTTTTGATTTTCGGCATAAAATTTACGGGTACTGAAAGCAACCTGTAGTTGGAGGTCGGCCATCATAGCCCCAGAAGAAGTTTTACAATCCGGCAGTGATTTTTTAGGAGTGACTATGGATTCACACTCGGCGGCGATCGAACAGGATATTGCCTTTGGGTTGGAACCGGCAGCATCGGGGCTGGCCTTTCAGGCACCGGCGTTAGTTGAGACATTTGATGAGACCGCGCCCGATCTTGAGCTTTGCCGTTTGGCGACGGGTGGGAATATTCCAGCTTTCGAACTGCTCTATGAGCGGTATCACCGCCGCACGTACAGCCTGTGCCTGCGAATGACGAGCAGCCAGACCGAGGCGGAAGACCTGACGCAGGAAGTCTTTATTCAGCTTTTTCGTAAAGTTGGCAGCTTTCGCGGCGATTCGGCGTTTTCGACGTGGCTGCACCGCCTGACGGTAAATCAGGTGCTGATGCATTTTCGGCGGCGAAGCGTGAAGAACGAGCGCACGTCCGAGGACGGGGAAATGCCAGAACAGACAGTGCATGGCACCGCCAACCCGAACAGAATGCAGGTCGTTGACCGGATAGCTCTAAAAAACGCAATCGCTGAATTGCCTTATGGATACCGGAACGTATTCGTGCTCCATGATATTGAGGGATTTGAGCACGAGGAAGTCGCCAGGATGATGGGTATTTCGGTCGGAACATCGAAATCGCAGCTTCATAAAGCGCGATTAAAGTTGCGCGGCCTTTTGATCAAACGGCAGGATTAGGCACAAACTAAAATATCAGGACACGGACAAGGGAAACTATTGTTCGTGTTTTTTTGTCGGTATTTATTGAGGTTTCGGCAAAAAATATAGCGAGCTGAGGCAACTATTTATGTCTCAACCTAATCTATCTATGTTGTCAAGAAAGTGAAATTTGGCATGTGGACGAGCGGTCCGCGACCCCGTTATGAATTGCGACGATTGTAAAAATTTGATCGGCGTCTTTATGGACAACGAGCTTGATGAGAGTCAGGCGTCAGATGTCCGGATGCATCTCGCGTTTTGTCCGGAGTGTGCACACGTTTGCGAAGATCTGACATCGATCATGGACGTCTGCAAGACCGAATCTCCAAACGAGATCGTTCCGCCTAATCCCCAGGCCCTCTGGTGCCGCATCAACAACATTATCGAAAGTGAAGCTAATCCCGCTCCTATACCGGTCGAGGAAGCGCGGGGAAGATTTTGGCGGCTTTCCTTTCCGCAGCTTGCCGCAGCGGTGCTCCTGATCGCGGTTGTCAGCTCGCTTGTGACCTTTGTCGCGATTCGTACGATCTCGCCCTCGGCGGATGATTTTACCGCCCGGTCAGCGGCGACGCAAACGACATTTGAAAAGTTATTGAGCAAGGTCGGCCTGGTAGAGACGCCGACGCAGGCCCGTCTTCGCCAGACGAAAGAGCGTGAAGCGACGATCGAATATTGGAATACGCGGGTCCAGGCCCGGCGTTCTCAGTGGGATAGGGCTACGCGTGAGGCGTTTGACCGTAATTTAAGAGTTATAGAAGAGTCGGTCAACGACTACACCGCCATCCTACAGCAGGACCCGGAGGACGATCTTTCTGGTGAAATGCTCGATTCGGTACTTAACGACAAGGTGAATCTGCTTCGGGATTTTGCGGACCTTTAGATTTATTAGAATGGTCTTTCGATCAAAAAGTCTTTTCTGCCGCTGGCCGGCCGCAAAAACTACGATCCTGTTGAGCGTAGTTTTTTTCTTTGCGCTTTTTGTGGGAAACGTGGCTGCTCAAAAGCGATTCTCCAAAAATTATCCTGCGGGCCAGAACGTCCGGCTGCAATTGATGAATCGCACCGGCACGGTTACGGTCATCGGCTGGAACCGCGCCGAGATCAATATCACCGCTGACCTCGAAGCCCCGGCCGCGATCGTTGTTCCGCAAAATCTGTCGGGGACTATTGTCATCAATCTTGTTCGCGACAATCAGGGTAAGGACGTCGGCAGCGTGAATTTCACCATTCGCGTTCCTTACAACACGATGGTCGATATCGAGACACGGATCGGCAATCTCAGCGTGACCAATATACGCAGCGGCCTCGTCCGGGCGCGTATATCGAGCGAGGGCGACATTACGCTGACAAATATCGAATCTGCCCTCGTCTCGGCCGAAAACGGAATGGGCGACATTTTCTTTGACGGTGAGGTGCAAGAGGGGGGGACGTACCGGTTTTCGTCGATGAGCGGAACGATCGGTATAAGGATCCCGTTCAATTCGTCGTTCCGTGTTGTTGCGACGGCCCCATCAACACGCAATATTTCATTCGGTGCTTGTGCCGGCGCGGATATGAACTTTCTCGGCGACGGCCGCCGCATCGTTGGTAAGTGTGGCGACGGTCGAGCAACCATGACCGTTACTAACCAGCGAGGCATTATAAAGTTTTTTAGCCGATAGGCATTTCCGATTTTTATTGACCGTTACTCGCTCAAAGTCGTAAGATTATCCCGTTCGCTCCCCGTTTCGACCTGAAATAAATGAACAAATCCAAAGCCACCTTGATCGCGCTTTTTTTTGCGTTATTCACGATAACGGTGTTTTCCCAAACGCCGGCAATGCTAAAGCGAATTATCACTAAAACCGATAGGTTCGATTTTGGCGCCGGAGGGACGGTGACGATCACTGGAGCCCCGATGGGGTCGATTCGCGTTGTTGGGTCGCAGAAGAATGAGATCGAGATCACAGCCGAGATCGAATTGCAGGCTGTGACCGAGGCGGATCTCTCAAGGCTCGCCGAGGTAACGGGGTTTGCTACCGAAGAAAGCCCCGGCCGGACCGGTATTGTAACTATCGGCACGCACAACAAGATCGGATTGAAGAGGCTGCCAAAGAAGTTCCCGAAAAATCTCGTGGGACTGCCATTTACGATCAATTATGTGATCAGCGTGCCGCGTTACTGCGATCTTGAGATCGACGGCGGTAAGGGTGACCTCTCCATTAGCGGCGTCGAAGGCACGATGCAGATCAATTTTCTCCAAACAAAAGCGAAGATCGAGGTGATCAGTGGCCCTACGATAGCAACGATCGCCAGCGGCTCGGTCGAGGTCGCGATCGGTACGCACGGCTGGCGCCCACGAGCAGCCAATATTAAGGTCGCGAATGGAGATCTGACAGTCCGGTTACCTGCGAATATGAGCGCGGAGATCGATGCCATTATCCTAAAAACCGGAAAGATCGAAAATTTGCTGACGGATCTAAAGCCCCGTGATCGAAAAGTGTCCTTTACAGACAAATCGATACTGGCAAAGGCTAATGTTGGCGGTGCGCCACTCACATTCACAGTTGGCGACGGCACGCTGACTCTAAAGAATCTCGTTCTTCCGTTTTAGGTCGCGGAGATTCGAATTTTGTATTTGGAAGGTGATAAACTGTCTCGGTTTATCACCTTTTTTATGACTATCAAATCTGATGTCTGGCTGCGAAAAATGGCGAAGGAAGAGGAAATGATCTCGCCTTTTCTGTCCGGCCTCGTCCGCGAGATTGACGGCAAACGCATTATTTCGGCTGGCTGCTCGAGCTATGGTTATGACATGCGGCTGGCGGATGATGGCTTTCGTATTTTCTCGTCGGTGCACGGCAAAGAGATCGATCCGAAACGCTTTGACGACCAGTATTCGCTGATAGAACCGCAGTTGCATACGGCGGACGACGGAGCGAAATACTACCTATTGCCGCCGCACCACTACGGCCTCGGGGTAACGGTCGAAACATTCAAAATGCCGCGTAATGTGACCGGCATCGCTCTGGGCAAATCGACATATGCTCGGGCCGGGTTACTCGTTAACACAACCCCGCTCGAGGCCGGCTGGACCGGCCGCCTGGTCGTCGAGATCGCCAATCTCGCCAATCTGCCCTTGCGTGTTTACGTTAACGAGGGTATCGGACAGATACTCTTCTTCGAATCGGACGAGGACTGCGCGGTCTCATATGATGACCGGGGCGGCAAATATCAGGGGCAGACCGGGCTGACATTCGCTAAGGTCTAGGTAGGGACTGCCAGCGGGAGCGGTCGGCTCGACAGGAGAAATTTATGTTTCGTAGTATCTTGTTGATCTGCATAGGCATATCTCTCGCTGGCGCGAGTTATGCCCAGGGAGCGGCTCAGGAAAAGCGTCCCCGGGCGCGTGAGATCGGCATCAGAGTCGGCATTCTGCCGACTGGAAAACTAAACTCAATAACCGACGTCGCAGGTGTGACAGTGGGGCAAACGACGATAATTCGTGGTGAGAACGTGCGAACGGGCGTGACGGCGATAATGCCCCACGCCGGGAATCTGTTCAAAGAAAAAGTGCAGGGAGCAATTTTTGTTGGAAATGGTTTCGGCAAGCTAGCGGGTTCGACTCAGGTCAACGAACTCGGCGAGCTAGAGACGCCGATCCTATTGACATCGACGCTTTCGGTCCCGAAAACAGCCGATTTTCTGATGGATTACATGCTCGCTCTTCCCGGAAACGAGCAGGTCCGTTCGATAAACCCGGTCGTCGCCGAGACCAATGACGGCGTGCTGAATGACATTCGCGGGCGACATATTACGCGAGACGATGTATTTGCGGCGTTAAAGAATGCGAACGGCGGTGCGGTTGACGAAGGTTCGGTCGGCGCCGGAACCGGCACGGTCGCGTTCGGGTGGAAAGGCGGTATCGGCACTTCGTCGCGAAAGCTGCCGGACTCGCTCGGCGGCTACACGCTCGGTGTTTTGGTCCAGACAAACTTTGGCGGCGTCCTCTCGGTCGATGGCGTGCCGGTCGGTGAGGAACTTGGGCAATACTATTTAAAGGGATCGGTTATGTTGCGGAAGCCCGCGCGTGAGCAAGGGCGTAACATAGGCGTTGATAGTATCGCGCTTACTGACGCGCGGGCTTCCGCACGAGACCTTGCGGACGGCTCGATCATAATCGTGATAGCGACGGACGCTCCGCTAGATCACCGGCAACTCAACCGGTTGGCGTCACGCTCGATATCCGGCCTTTCGAGAACCGGCTCTTCGATGTCTAACGGCAGCGGGGACTACGCGATTGCATTTTCCACCCAGAATCGAATAAATGCCGGGGAAGCGAAACGATCGGTCATCGTGCTCGGCAACGATGCAATGTCCCCTCTTTTTCAGGCTGTCATTGAGACGACCGAGGAAGCGGTCCTCAATTCGTTATTCAAAGCGACGACCGTCACCGGCAACGGACGGACCGTCGAGGCCCTTCCGCTCGATAAGGTTAAGGAGATCCTGCGTAAGTACGGACGGCTCAAGTAGATGGAGAAAATATCCAATTACATCGGCGGCGAGATGGTTCAGCCGGCTTCGGGCGAATATCTCGATAACTTCGACCCTTCGACGGGCGCGGTGTATTCGCTGATAGCCGATTCGGACGACCGCGACGTGCATCTGGCCGTTGAGGCAGCGAAAGCCGCTTTCCCGGCCTGGTCGGTGACATCGGCGGAGTCGCGTCATGACATTTTGATGCGGCTGGTCGGTCTGATCGAGCGTGACATCGAGCCGCTTGCCTTGGCTGAGAGCATTGATAACGGCAAGCCTGTTTCGCTTGCCCGAACGGTCGATATTCCGCGAGCGATTGCGAATTTCAAATTTTATGCGACCGCCGCGATGCATACGGCAAACGAGTCGCACGACACGGTTGGCCAGGCCATTAATTACACATTGCGGCAACCGCTCGGCGTCGTCGGATGTATTTCCCCCTGGAACCTGCCGCTCTATCTTTTTACCTGGAAGATCGCACCCGCGATCGCAGCCGGATGTACGGTCGTCGCCAAGCCGTCGGAAGTGACCCCGATGACCGGCTATCTACTCTCCAAACTCTGTGTTGAGGCCGGGCTGCCCGCCGGCGTATTAAATATTGTCCACGGCCTGGGAACTAAGGTCGGCTCGGCAATTGTCGCTCACAATGATGTTAAAGCAATCTCCTTTACCGGCGGAACAAAGACGGGTGAGGAGATCGCACGCGTGGCGGCTCCGATGTTCAAGAAATTGTCGCTGGAACTTGGAGGCAAAAATCCGAATATCATCTTCGCCGACTGCAATTATGAAGAAATGCTGGCCACCACGATCCGCTCGTCGTTCTCAAATCAAGGTGAGATCTGCCTGTGCGGTTCGCGGATATTTGTCGAGCGGCCCCTATATGAGCGGTTTTGTACGGATTTTGTCTCGCGTGTCGCAGATTTGAAAATAGGGGATCCGCTCGATATGGACACCGATGTCGGGGCAATAGTCTCAAAGCAGCATTTTGATAAAATAATGTCGTATATGGAGCTGGCAAAAACTGAAGGCGGAACGATACTGACCGGCGGCAAACAGGTGAATCCGGACGGACGCTGTACGAACGGCTGGTTTATCGAACCGACCGTGATCGAAGGTCTGCCGCATGATTGCCGCACGAATCAGGAAGAGATCTTCGGCCCGGTCGTCACGATCATGCCGTTCGACACCGAGGATGACGTTTTGGCATACGCCAACAGCGTTCGTTACGGCCTGTCTGCAACCGTTTGGACCGAAAATCTTTCGCGTGCCCACCGCGTCGCCGCTAAACTCGAATCCGGTATCGTGTGGATCAACTGCTGGCTTCTGAGAGACTTGCGAACACCGTTCGGCGGGGTCAAAGACAGCGGTATGGGCCGCGAAGGCGGATTTGAAGCACTAAAATTTTTTACGGAAGAGAAGAATGTTTGTATAAAATTGTAGGTAAATAGATATGAAATTATTTTGCTCATTGTTGGTGCCATTAGTATTTTTTTCGGCCGTTTCGGCACAGCAAAAGCCGCCGACGGAGACGGCGATGTCGCGGTTTCTTCGATATGTAAAGATAGACACGCAGTCGGCTGAGGACCAGCCTGCTCCGCCGAGTACGAAGAAGCAGCTTGATCTTGCTCGATTGCTTGAAAAAGAGCTAAAGGATCTCGGAGTAAAGAACGTCCGCATTAGCGAATGGGGCATCGTTTACGGAATGGTGCCCGGGAATCTGCCGGATAATACCTCGGTCCCGACGGTGGGCTTTATGGCACACATGGACACGTCGCCGGCGGTGTCAGGAGCGAACGTCAACGTCAATATTGTCAAGAATTACCAGGGTGGCGACATCGTTTTGCCTAATGACAAGACACAGATCATATCGGTCGCGAAAAATCCCGATCTTAAGAATCTCATCGGTGACGACATCATTACAGCGGACGGCACGACGCTGCTCGGGTCTGACGACAAATCGGGTTGTGCCGAGATCATGACGATGATCGACATACTCAAACAAAATCCGAGTATCAAGCACGGCAATATAGCAATCGCTTTCACGCCCGACGAAGAGGTGGGCGGCGGCATCGATAAGTTTGATATCGAGGGCTGGGGAGCAAAGTTTGCCTACACGGTAGACGGCGAGCAGCTTGGCGATATTTCGAATGAGACCTGGTCAGCCCGCACGGCGACGGTCACGTTTCACGGGAAATCAACGCATCCGGGTACTGCAAAGGGAATTCTCATTAACTCGATGTATGCCGCAGGTGATTTTCTCTCCCAATTTCCGCTTGTGAAAATTCGGCCCGAGACGACCGAGGGCCGCGTGGGATTTATCCATCCATACGTCGGTTCGCTCGATATTGAGACGACGACGG
>JAYVDQ010000616.1:0-4012 GCA_043749325.1 Chloracidobacterium sp.
GTCGCACGGGCCGGTTTATTTTCACTAAAAAACCGGCCGTAAACTTCGTTCATCTCGGCAAAATCATTCATATCTGCGAGAAAGACAGTCGTCTTCACAACCGCTTCGAGGCTTGATCCCGCAGCCTTTAAAACCTCGCCAAGATTACGCAAAACCTGATCTGTTTGCTCGCCGACAATATCCGATACAAACTCACCCGTTTTCGGATCGATCGGGATCTGTCCCGAACAGAAAACCATCCCGCCCGCCTTAATTGCCTGCGAATATGGGCCTATTGCTCCGGGCGCATTCTCAGTTGATACGATCTCTTTATTCATTACAAATTGGTGAAAAAGTCAGCTCAAGCAAAAGGGGAATTCTAGCAAATATCGGCACAAAAGAAAAGTAGGCGGGCAAAATAAGAAGATGAGGAAACCACAGATAAAGAAGATGAACACAGATTAAAGCCGAACTAAAGGATAATTCTTTTGATCTCAACGCGCGGGTTTCCAAAGTTGATAAGTAAGCATAGTTTTAATTTGGTGGCGCGCAAGTAATTGAAACATTGGGCATGATGTATCTAGTTAAGGTCCCGGACGGCCTTTAACTCGACGAGGATCCGGCCGTTGATAATCAAATCTGCCTCGTAGTCGCCAACTACGACGCCTTCGTAGAAAATCGCGATTTTTGCTTGCTGGGCAACGATCAGTCCGGCCTTCCGCAGTTCGAGGGCCAGAGCATTCTCATACACCTTTTCGAGGAAGCCGCACCCAAGAGCATTACCAACCTTGAACGAGCACCCGATTACGAGTTCCGAGATTCTGTTCAACTCGGAATGCTCTCCGTCGTCAGCGTTAAATAGTGAACTCAATAAACTGTCTTTATCTGTGTTCATCCTTCCTTATCTGTGGTTTCATTCCTAATTCTTCACCATCAAGCATTTATACGCTCAACGGCTATGACTCCGGGTACGTGTTCGATCGCTCCGACGACCTTATCCAGGTGTTTCTTATCAAATACCTCTACCGTTACCTCGATAAGGCCAATGTCGTCCTTAGAAACGTTTGCTCGGGCGTCACGGATACCAGTCTTAATATCAGCGATCGCATTTGTAATGCCGGCGAGCATTCCCGTGCGGTTTTCGGTCGTCGCAAGCAATTGGACAGATTGAATCTGCTCTTTTTCGCTTTTCGCCCATTCGACATCTACTATGCGCTCCTTATTGACCATTAGCTGAGAAACGTTTTTACAACGCTTGTTGTGGACAACAATTCCCTTTCCAAGTGAAATATAACCAATGATGTCCTCACCCCGAAGAGGGTTGCAGCATTTGGCGCGAGCTGTAAGCAGATTATCGACACCCTTTACGATGATCGCGTCCTCGCCCATGCCAATAAGCTTGCGGACGGCCTTCATGCCGGTTTTCAGGCGCGTTTGCTTCTGATTATCTGGATCCAGCTCGCTGAATTTTTCGGCGCCAAGAAACTTGGCTAGGACGTTCCGCGGAAGTGTTTTACCATAACCGACCGAGGCGAACAGGTCCTCAGGACGGCTCAAGCCGTACTCGTTGGCGATCCGCTTCATCTCGGTATCGTTATTGGTCAATTTTTTAAGCGGAACGCGAAACTTCTCAGCTTCTTTTTCAAGGAGCTTGCGGCCGATCTCGATCGATTCGGTGCGCTGCTGCTGCGTGATCCAATGTCTGATGCGATTGCGTGCCCGCGACGTAACCGCATAATTGAGCCAGTCGCCGGATGGTTTCGAACTCTGAGTGGTCAAGATCTCAATGACGTCGCCATTGTGAATTTCGCTGCGCAGCGGCACGATCCGGCCGTTGATCTTTGCCCCGGTGCAGGTGTCCCCGATCACCGAGTGAATAGCATACGAAAAATCGATGGGCGTGGAGCCGCGCGGAAGCTGAATCACCTTCCCCATTGGCGTAAACGCGTAAACGTCTTTCGGGTAGAGGTCGAGTTTTAATGTCTCTATGAAATCTTCGGAATCTTCGTGATCTTTTGTCTCCTCGACAAGCGGAAGCAAGAGCTTTTCGACCGTTTTTCGGAGGACATCGAGAGCCTCGTCCTCCTCTTTCTTGCCGAGATTGCTCTCTTTGTATTTCCAGTGGGCCGCGACGCCCTCTTCGGCGACATGGTGCATCTCCTCGGTTCGGATCTGAACCTCAAACGGCTGGCCTCCGTCGCCGATCACGGACGTATGCAGGGACTGGTACAGATTGTCCCGCGGAATGGCGATCCAGTCCTTAAAACGCTCCGGTATCGGTGTCCAGATGTCGTGAATGACGCTCATTGTCAAATAACAATATTTGCGGTCGTTTTCGGTAATTATTCGGGCAGCGATCAAATCATAGACCTGCTCGATCATGATCTTTTGCTTTTTTAGCTTTTTCCAGAGGGAATAGAGACGTTTTACACGGCCCTCGATCCGTACGAACGGGACTTCGTTTTCGATCAGTTGCTCAGTGATCGTGGCCTGAATCTTTTCGAGCGTTGCTTCGAGTTCGGGCCGGCGGGCATCGACCTCGACGGCCAGCCGTTTGTAATCTTCAGGGTAAAGATTCTGGAAAGAAAGGTCCTCCAGCTCGCTACGCATTTTGCCCATACCGAGCCGGTGAGCAATCGGTGCGTAGATATCAAGCGTTTCCTGGGATATGCGCGTCCGTTTCTCCGGTTTGAGATACTGCATCGTTCGCATGTTGTGCAGACGGTCGGCAAGTTTGATAAGCACGACGCGAACGTCCGTAATCATCGCGAGCACCATCTTGCGGACGTTCTCGGCTTGCTGTTTTTCCTTTGAAAGGTCGCTTATGTTGGCGATCTTGGTCAATCCGTCAACAAGCAGCGTAATTTCGTCGCCAAAATACGAACGGATCGTATCGATGTCAACCAGCGTATCCTCGACAACATCGTGCAGAAGACCGGTGGAAACGCTGACCTCGTCAAGACGCATTTCGGCGAGGATATTTGCGACGGCGATCGGATGAACAAGGTATGGCTCACCCGAGGCACGTGTCTGGCCGCGATGGTGCAGAGCGGAGAACAGATATGCGCGGCGTATCAGATCGATATCAGCATTTGGCCGATTCTCTGAAACCTTGGCAATTACGTCCTCGATCCTGATCATAAATAAATTACGAATTTCAAATTACGAATTACGAGATTTTCTTCATTCCTGATTTGAAATTCGTAATTCATAATTGAAAAAGGCGATGCTCAATTAATTGTAATTGAGCATCACCTGTCTATGAAAGAAAAAGCGTCCTATTTTTTGTTCGCGTTGGCCTTTTCGCCTTTTTCCGCCTGTTCTTTCGCGGCGGCGCGGTCATCTATCTCAAGCTGGATCTTCTTAACGACATCGCTAAGTTCCAGGAATTTGGCGCGGGCGGCTTCGGCCTGGGTCTTAATGCTGTCGCGATCCGCCGTTTTACCGTCCATTTCCGCAATACGCATCGACTGGAACAAGAGGCTCGTTCGATAGGATCTGGCCGATTCAAATACCTTCAGAAGATCAAGAGTAGCCTGCAAATCCTTGTCGGTCGCCTTCTTGATATCAAAGCCGCCAGCATGCTTCACCGCATCCGGTTCAGCCGCAATTGCCTGATCGATAAGCTTGGTGCCGTCGGCCACACATTGCCGCAGCGTTGCAAAATCCTCAGGTTTTTCCGGCTTAACAAATTGAAATGCCTGTTTGCCATCCTTGGTAATGGTCTTCTTAGTTTTGTCGTTATCGCTTATGTCATTTGCACAGGTATTCTTTTTCGCGGCAAGCGAAGTCAAAGCTTCGGCCCGCTGCTCGGGCGGAATACTCGTATTGTTAGACCGGGCGGTCACCCAACTGAGCCATTCGTCGTTCTTCTGAAGATTCTCATAAAGGCTGGCAATGGCTTTATACGAACTTTGGTCATTCGGATTCAATGCCAGAGCTTTCTGGTACTCCTTTATCGCTTCCTCGGCCAAATTCTTCTTCTGACGGTCACCAATATATTCGGAGTGTAGAGTTCTGGCAAGAAACAGCT
>JAYVDQ010000617.1:0-2208 GCA_043749325.1 Chloracidobacterium sp.
GACCCACCCGCTACCGCATGTGGTTCTTACTTATGCATATCTTCTTGATATGCCTCGTCCGAGCAGACGGTTGTACTCGGCGTTGACGACCTCGTAACATTCGCAGACGGCGTTTTCCAGGCCTTGCCGGTCGAGTACGGTCATAGTTCCGCGAACGCTTTTTATTAGGCTCTTTGCGACCAGCTTTTGTGCGGCCAGCGTTACGCCCTCGCGCCGCACCCCGAGCATGTTTGAGATCAGATCGTGGGTCATCACGAGTTTGTCAGAGTTGAGACGATCATGGCTAAGCAGCAGCCAGCGGCAGAGCTGTTGCTCGAGCGAGTGCAGCCGGTTGCAGACGGCGGTCTGTGATATCTGGGCGATCAGGGCCTGAGTATATCGGAGCAGTAATCTTTGAAACGGACCACCGAGCGTAAATTCTGCTTTTAGATCTTTGGCCTTCATTCGGCAGCAATGTCCGGCACTCTGGACGATGGCCCGGCTGGTGGTGGTTTCGCCGCCCATAAACAGCTCGATCCCGAGCACGCCGTCATTGCCGACCACACCGATCTCGGCGGTCGCCCCGTTTTCCATAATGCACAGCAGCGAAATGATAGCCGTCGTCGGAAAATAGACGTACTCCATTGAATCGCCGGTCTCGTGCATCACCTGACCCAGCTTTAAACTGATGGGCTCTAACTTGTCTATGATCCGGTCGTACTCCGGGCCAGACAAACTCGCGAGTAAATAATTTTTTTCAGCAGCGCTAGGGCGCTTCCGTGGCGGCGGCATGGATCCTCCCCATCTTTATAACAAATTTATAGTTGACTATCAAACTATCGACGAAAACACAAGTATAACACAGGTTTTTATTTTATATGTGTGGAAACACACAAAGAGAAAAATTTGTAAAGGACTAATCTTGTGGTGCCGTAATAATTCGTGGCGGTGTACAAGAAGAGAGGCAGTCTTCGCCGCGTCCTCTGCGAAAACCTCTGCGTACTCTGCGTTTACCGGACTGTTAACGCAGAGACCGCGTGAGGAAGACGCAGAGGACACGGAGAAGCCTTTAACGGAGACTGCGGGGCCGGAACCGGGCGGAACACATATGGCAAGGAATTTTAGCCGCAGATTAACGCAGATAACGCAGATATGAAGAATTTATTTTCTTATCCGCGTCATTGGCGGCCAAATTTTGGAAAACCGTCCGACTTGTTGCGAAAACCAAGCATCAAATAAGGTAAAGTATATACAGAGCAAAATGACCAAAGGATCTGTAAAATTTACTGCCCGTGAAATAGCGATGGCCAAAGAAATGGCTAAATACGAAGATAAGTGGATAGCTATATCTAAACGAGGGCGCGACGAGATAATCGTCGCTAGTGGCGATCGCATTACCGACGCTAAAGAAGAAGCCGACAAAAAAGGAATTAAAAATCCTACTTTTAGAAAGGTGCCGTCGACAAAGAAAGTTTTTATCGCCTAGAATTTACCAGACCATCCGCTTTTGATCGTTTGCTCTTGATTTCAAAAGAATTTTGGTAAGCTCTAAAAGTTACTTCATAATTTTCAAAAAATCCCGAATGCCCCAGCAGGGGCATTTCGTTTTGTTCGACAAAGCCGGCTTTCAAAAAGATAGCCACGTATCAAAACCGGAGAGTTTTAACATAATTGAGCTTTTGAAGCCTGTAATCGCTATATTTCCAATCCCTATATAGTCCTGCGTCTCCGCTTTAGCTAGATCAATCTCCAACAACTTGGCAATATCCAGACTAAATAAACTCTCACTCGCACCTGAATCTACCAAGCAATCGATATTTATCGTCTTTCGTCCTTTTTTAATGGTCACATTAACGAGCGGAAATGTCAGAGAATCCCCGGTAGTCGAGCTGGGGTTTTCGTAAGTTCTATATCTATACCTCATTACTTTCGCCGTTAGGGCTTAGTCCTTTTGATAACACGCGCGAACCACGGTTTTTATATTGCCGCGGACGTGAAAATCACCCTCGATCTCGACCTTTAACGGGTCGCAGGCCGCGACAAAATCCTGGAGAATTACATTGACGACGTGTTCGTGAAAGATCTTAACTTCGCGAAATGAGTTGATATAGAGTTTCAGGCTTTTCAGCTCGATGCAGAGGTTGTTCGGGACATATTTGAGCCGGATAATGCCGAAATCGGGGAAATCGGAAAACGGACAGATCGCCGTAAATTCCGGCATTTCAAATT
>JAYVDQ010000618.1:0-12340 GCA_043749325.1 Chloracidobacterium sp.
CCAAATTCACGCCAGAGGGTTTTTATCTCAACGGTAAACACGTCAAGCTTCGCGGCCTCGACCGGCATCAGACGTATCCATTTGTCGGCCAGGCGATGCCCGCACGCGGGCAAAAACGCGATGCGTGGATATTGCGTAAAGAACTGAAATGCAACATTGTCCGCACCTCGCATTATCCGCAATCGCCGCATTTTCTGGACGCCTGCGACGAATACGGCCTGCTCGTTTTCGAAGAAATACCGGGCTGGCAGCATGTCGGCAATAAGGCTTGGCAGGACCTGTCCGTCCAGCATGTCGGCGAGATGATTCGCCGCGACTGGAATCATCCATCGATCATCTTGTGGGGCGTCCGCGTCAACGAATCGGGCGACAATCATGATTTTTATATTCGTACTAACAAGCTGTCGCACGAACTCGACGATTCGCGGCCGACTGGCGGCGTGCGTTATCGTTACGATTCCGAGTTTCTCGAGGATGTTTTCACGATGAACGATTTCGGCTTTCCGCTGCGTCCGCCAAATCACCCGCTCTATCTCAATACCGAGTTTTCGGGCCACATGTACCCGACCAAGCGTGCCGACAATGTCGAGCGCATTCGCGAACACACGCATCGTCACGCCCGGATACACGACCAGCTGGCGTCGAGCGACAAATACGCCGGCGGCCTCGGCTGGTGCGCATTTGATTACAATACACACGCCTACTTCGGCTCCGGCGACCGCATCTGCTATCACGGCGTGACGGATATTTTCCGCATACCAAAACCCGCTGCCGGTTTTTACAAATCGCAATGCGACCCGTCCGAAGAGATCGTGCTCGAACCGGCCTTTGACTGGGCCCGTGGCGACGAGAATGAGAATTTTACAAACGCCCTCGTCTGCTCAAACTGCGAAAAGCTCAAATATTACATCGGCACCCGCCTGATCGCCGAGGTCGATCCCGACCGCAAGACATATCCGAGCCTAAAGTACGCCCCGTTTGTCACAAATCTGCGCGCTGGCATCGGAAAGGGTTGGGAAGATCTGACTATCGAGGGCTATATCGGAGGAAAAAAGGTGATCGAGCGTAAGATGTCCGCTCGCGGCGCCGATAGGCAGCTCATAGTCCAAGCTGACGACAAAGAGCTTTTTGCCGACGGCATCGATATGACCCGCGTTGTTTTTCGCGTCGCTGACGAATTCGGCAACACCCGCCCGTTCGCTCAGGCCGCGATCCAATTCACCGTCGAAAACGGCGAGATCATCGGCGATAACCCATTTGCACTCGTCGGAGGCTGCGGTGCCGTGTGGATCAGGTCAAAGGAAAACCCGGGGACGATCCGCCTGACTGCCAAACACGCAAGGCTCGGCACCCAAACAGTTAAGATCAAAGCGGTCGCCATTAACACGACATCTAATTCGATCTAATGCTCCATGTTTGCTTCAGGTTCTTCACCGCTTCAGTGAAGCAAACGAGCAGCGATGTTCAGTCTTGAACACGCTGAACACGTTCCGTTCCGGAACAGAAGGAACATCCGAAACAAAAAACCTCGATTCAGGCAATCCTATTTCCTGGAAGTAACATAGGTCTTTTCCGCAGGTTTGATGTCCTTACTTTTTGAGGATAGGATTTTTTTTAGATTTGGCTGTTTTAGTTCCTTGATACCGGCAACGACAAGTTGAGCGTTTAGCATTGCTCCGGCGGGTGTTGAATGGGTGCGGGCGTCGCCAAAGAGCGGCGCGACCTTGTCCGGGCCGAGGGCTTCGAATTCGAGGGCGATGATCTCGTTGAGATCGATAAAGGCGGCATGTGTAGCCTGGGCAGCGTTAAACGTCCATTTGACCCACTGTTCGCGTTCCTTGCGGACTATGTGGCCGTCGGCCCAGTCTTTGTGCGGGACCATCGAGCAAAAAATAACGGTCGCCCCTTTGGCCCGCGCGTCGTTGCCGTATTTACGCATGTACCAGCCAAAGCTGTGAACGGTCTCCATCTTGCCGTCAAGCCGCTTGGCATCAGCCGTTTCGTCGCCTTCGCTGTGGAGCGACGGGCGGTCCTTGGCCGCCGGGTCGTCGTAGCGGCCGACGTCGTTGTGACCGAATTGGAGCAGGACAAAGTCGCCCTTTTTCATCTCGGAGAGCACCTTGTCCCAGCGGCCTTCGTACTGAAACGTGCGGCTTGACCGGCCGCCGATGGCACGGTTGACGACATTGATTTTTGACAAATCAAAAAACTGGGCAAGGTCCTGACCCCAGCCGCGCAAAGGAGCGTTGCTGTTAAGCGTCGAATCGCCGACGATCCAAAGCGTTGGCAACTTGGGGTCACGTACCTGAGCGGGCGTCGTTTTGGAATCGTCAACGACGGGGCGTGCGTCATCCTTGACCTGCGCGTAAAGCGGAGACAAATATGCAAGTAAAACAATCAGGAATAGAAAACAAGGCTTCATTTTTATCTTTGGTTTGTTCTCAGCGACTCTCCGCGTCCCGCTCAGCGGTCTCTGCGTTGAAGATATTTTACAACGCAGAGATCGCGGAGAGTTTCGCAGAGTACGCCGAGGCTCGATCATTTCGATTTATTTATCTCGACAGCATAAATTTCGATCGGGCCCAGCATGTTCGAGCGAAAGACGATCCATTTGCCGTCCGGTGTAAATGTGGCATTGGGCTCAAGGCTATAGTCATGCTTGGCGAGATTGACCAGCTTTTCGGATTCGAACTTACCGTTTTTGGGATGGAAAAGGTAGATCCATTGCCCGTTGTCGCCCCTGGCCACGCTGTTCGGGCCGCCGCCGTCGCCGAGGAACGATTTACCGTCCGGCGAAACGCCAAAATGCACCGACCATTCGTGCTTGGTCAGGCTGTATTTAGTCATTTTGCCCGTTTTTATGTCGTATTCGGCAAGCCAGAAAACCTGGCTTTTCGGCGTCTGGAGGTCGTAATAAATATGCTTGCCATCCTGGCCGAAAAACTCGTGGCCCGCGATCTCCATATCCATTGTCCGCGTATGGATTTTCTTAAGATCGCCGCCGTCAGTGCGGATCGTCCAGATGCGATCCACCTTGTGCCACGGCCCTTCGTGGCAAAACATCATGAGCGTCGGGTCGGTCGGCGAAAACTGGACATGATTAAGCCAATCGGTCGCCTCGTGAAAAGTCTTGACCTTGCCGGTTTTGATGTTGACGGTGTACAGCGTCATCGGCACCTTTGCCGCCAGACGCCGTTCCATCATGTCGCCTTTTTCGGGGTAACTATCTCGACCGGGTGTAACCTGGCCGGGTTGTGGCATGGGTGTCGGAGTCGGAGCCTGCGGCCGCAAGTCAGCCGGCAGCTCACCCAGGAGCATGCTGCCGCCGAGCAGCGTTTCATCCGCATTTATGGCAAGCCCGGAGCCGGTGCGGAGTTTGGCGTCTTTGACGATCTCGCGGGTGGCTTTGGTATCGACGTCGGTTTCGTAGATCGAATCACCTTTTTCATAAAAGACCTTGCGGGTTTTGCGCCCGACGATCACGCCGCCCGTGCGGCCCTCGACGATCTGCTCGATCTTCTTTGTATTGAAGTTGTAGGTGGAAAGGCCGCCACGAGTCGAGAAGATCAGCTTATCGCCACCGGTAGTATAAGCATATTGGTGAAAATAGAATGACGAACTTCCGGGTTCATCCGAAAGCCGCACTATGCGATGGCCCGTATCGGGATCGACCCATTCGCGAGGAAGTTCCTTCGTCTGAGTGTTAACGAATATTGATGAGACCAGAATCAGAAATAATGCCGACAAATAAAGTTTCATAGTACCCCCTAAACTTACTGGAAAGCGATTTACCGGCCCCCAGCAGATCTTGGTTATTTGATAATTCAAAATTACTTAGCTCCGCCAAACAGCAGCGGAGCTAAGTATTTCAAAAAACGATTCGAAATCGAGAGATCTTAGAAGATCAATCGGATACCGAATTGAATGTAACGGGAATTATTGCCGACCGTGGTCAGAGTACCAAAATTCCCATCGTAGTTCTGACGCAAGCGGTAAAGCTTGAATCCCTGTAGCGTTGTGATGTCATACGAGAGCGAGTTTGAGCTGCCAAATCCCTGTGGTAGCGGAACGTGGAAAAAATTATCCGGCAGAGCACCGCTCGTCTGACCAGCCCTTGGCGGAAGCCTAAATGAATTGGCGGTTGCCCTGATCGCAGCGAGAGCGGTGGCACCTACAGCCGTAGATGACAGCGGTTTGTTGTTAAAGGTCGCCCAGGCATTATATTCAACTTCGGAAATTCCCGAGGATCTCTGCACAAGAGTAGCAGTTCCGGGGCAGTTCGTAGTGGTCGGCGTACCTATTGTAAGATCGGCAATACACTCATTGCCGCTAAACTCGGTCGGGAGTGAACCCATGCCGAATGGGGTATTTCCAAGGTTATTCCACTGAAATGATGGATGGTTCAAAACGTTTAAAGCGTCCACGCGGAAATTTATTTTCCGCTTGCCCTCTCTACCGATAAACGGCATCGGGAAGTCTTTCTGAATCGACAGGTCGAGGAATCGCTTAAATGGTGCCCTGATGCTCAAGCTACGAGGTGCATTACCAAGCTGTCCCTTGACCGGACGCATAAACGCCGCCGGATTTAAGTAAGGTTCGCATCCGCCGCCATTACCACCGCCGGCGCTACCAACTCTGCATTTAGGATTCCAAAGCGGGTTCTTAAGAGGAACGCCTGAAACGATATCTGGACGAACGACGCGGTTGAACAGCACGCCGCCAAGCCCGTTAGGATCGGTAAGAAACGGTTGGTATGGATTACCGCCAACAATTCTGACAATCCCGGTGATGGTCCAGCCCGCGATCGGGCCGGTGACATACCACGGAGCATCTTTTAGAAAGCGTCTCCCTTTTCCGAATGGCAAGTCTAATGTGAATGTTGTGTTGAAGGTATGCCTAACATCAAAACTCGATAGGCCGCGGTCGTTCTTAAGAGTCCCGCCGAGCGAGATCTGGCCACGGACAGATCCTGTCGTGAGCACTCGAACATCGGGACTAGCATCGGACGAATCGTCAATTGACTTGGCAAAAGTATAGTTTGCCGTCACGTTAAAGCCCCGTCCCACACGGCGCCGAAAATCGATATATGTCGCGTGCCGAATACTGCTTGACTTAGCGTTGTAAAACTTATTCAGCGGATCAAATCCCATATACGTTGCAAACGCACTGGCAAGAGGGATATTGAGATTAGCACCCAACAACGATTGTCGGCCAAGCGGGTCAACGATGGTAGTCGTCCCCGGGTTGATATTATTTGCGGTAATTGCGGAGAGCGTACTGTAATCTCGGTTGCTGATATTGATCTGCGGTGTGTATAAATGGACGCCGCGATTGCCGACATAAGCGATCTCAAGCGTTGAATTCCGGAACGGAGCAAATTGGACGGCCACATTAAAACTTTCGGAATACGGCACTTTACCCACACTTGGGTCGGTGATGTCAACCGCGATCCCCGGAATAGCCAGTGCGCGTAAAAAAACTAAACCATTCGCATCTGTTCCCAACAAGGTGTCGAGCGGTACTTTCGATCCCTGCAACGCATTATTTCCGGTGAAGCGGATCGGTGAGGTGTTATCAACGCCGCCGCTCGAAGCATTTGGAGATGTAAGTGTCGGCGAGCTTGTGCTGGCGTTCGTAAAGCCGCCGAAATCAGGATTGGCGGAGCGGTTATTTCCGTTTATGGGGAAATGCGATACGCCAAATCCACCGCGAATAACAAACGACCGTTTTTCAAAGTCGTATCCAAAGAGCTTCAACTTTGGACCCCACGCAAATCCGATTCGCGGCTCGAAGGCTTTTTTGTCGATCGGAACAATGTAACGGGAGCGACCGCCTCGGCCCGCAAATGCAAAAGGAATAATGCTGGCGGTTGTAGGTATGTACGACGGAATCGGATCTGTCGTTTGGACACCGGCGCCTGTCGCAATGATGCGGCGTTGGGCGTCGGTTAGCGTTTGTGCGACGGCAAGGTCCGGACGGAAAACACCCTGATTATTATTTGCTTCTGTTCTAGGTTTTTGAAGCGAATATCGAAGACCAAGGTTGATCGTAAAGTTTCGCTTTAGTTTCCAATCGTTTTGGGCGAAGAGAGCTCCGCTGTCCCACTCGTAATTATAGGTAAACAGAGCGGGGCGGAAATCCTGGGAATTAGGCACGCCGATAAGAAAGCTGGCCAGATCATTTCCACCGTTAGCTAACCCGGTGCCGCGATTATTACTTGTATTGACCGTTCGGAACTGCCAGCGTCCGCCCGACGCTGCAAAGAACGGAATGACCTGTAGTTGAGCCTTGTTAAGGTCTGCTCCAAACTTCCACGATTGATTCCCGTGGTTCCAGTATAGGGTGTCGCTGATATTTTTTCGCTGCTCTACGTTAAAGTTATTGGTCGATCCTCCGGCTCCAAGATCGGCGCCGACATAGCCATTATCCTGGGTCAGTAAGATGAGCGGCATTCCGCCGGTTGTCAGGCTGGTCAGCCCGAGCTCTCGAGAAAAGTTGCGGCCGCTCTTTATCGAAAACTGAGGCGAAAAATCTTCGCTGAAATTGCCTCGTGTGTAATTGAGTCTCAGGTCATTTACAAGCGACGACGAAAAGACGTTATTGATCGTCACCAGATATTGCCTGGCATCGCTATATGTTCCCGTATTACCATTTATCTCGCCGCCGGCTCCCTTAATGCCGACAGCGGGAGTCTTGGAGTAACGGAAGTTAACCTTCATTCTGTCCGTAATATTGTGATCAAGCCGCAACGTGTAACGTGTTTCGTTCTGTAAGACAGAGCGAGTCAGAAAGTAGTTGCGAACCACTGCATTATCCAGAAAATAGCTTCCCGCCGGATCCATAATGCCTATTAATTTGGTCGAGATCGGGTCGAAAAAGCTGGACGGAATGATATTTAGATTAGGATTTGTGGCTTCAGTTTCACTTGCGATCTGGGCCGTTGTGCACTGGGGCTGCATAACATCACCAAACGTGGGATTGGCTACCAACGTCACGTTAGCCGCGCCAAACTGACAATAACCAAATCCGGAATTTGCCGTCAACACGATCGGTATAAGTTTTCCGCCGGGACCCACTGTAAATTGTTGGTAAATGCCTGTCTGGCCGGTTGAAGACTGGCCATACTGGGCCGCAACCGCCGCCGGTAAAAAACCGCTGCTGGTCCTAACAAGACCGCGGAAATTACCAGATCGTTCGGCTGCCGTTGGCAGCAAGCCCGTTGAGGACACAAAATCCGTACGCCAACGCGGTTCATACGCGAAAAAGAAAAACGATTTATTGTGCCCGTCGTAAAGATGAGGGCCGTCTTCACCAAAGCGTGGTAGATATATTGGTCCGCCTACCGAGATTGAGACCTGATTTGTCCGCAAGTTGTTTGGCGGCCGCGGGGCTGTTCCCTGTCGCCATGGAGCGGCGTTTGTCTTGGGGTTGCGATGATACCAAAGTGCGGTACCATTAAGCCGGTTGCTTCCGGATTTTGTCGTAATATTAATAACTCCGCCGCCGGTTGTACCGTATTCAGCAGAGTATGCCGAACTTTGAACTGCAAACTCCTGAACCGTTTCCGGGGTAAAACTTACGACCGCTCGGGCAATACCAATACCCGTGTTGTTGACGCCATCGGCAAGCATCGATGTACTGCCGGGCCGGCCGCCGTTTACGCTTAGATTAAACCCGGGAACGGGTTGGTTAGACACGGCATCGACATCCTCGCTGCCCGCATCCCCAGATACGTTGGGCATCGTGACGGCCAGATCCAGCACACTTCGGTTATTCAACGGAAGATCGCGAAGTTGGCGTTCGGTGATCGTCTGACTTATGGTACCGGATTCAGTATTGACCGACTGAGAGTCCGCCTGAATGGTAACTTCCTCAGACACGCTTCCGACCGAAAGAACTACATTTACGGTCGCCACTGTTGCCGTATCTACCTTCACTTTTTGAACAAGCGCCTTTTTGAAATTAGCGGATTCGACTTTAACGTCATACACGACCGGATCAAGCGTACTGGCCGTAAATGATCCTTCGTCAGACGTAGTTAGGACAATCGATTTATTGGTCCCAACATTCGTAATTGTTACGGTCGCGCCCTTAACCACCGCACCACCCGGATCTGTTACCGTTCCGGTAATACTGCCCTTATTGGTTTGACCAATTAAAATGACACTCAAAACAAGAACAAAAAACGTAATTTGAGCCAGTCGCATAAGTCTCCTCCACTAACTAAGAATTGAAATGTTGCTAATGATCCTTCAAGAAAGGGTTACAGCCTATAGTAGGGCCAACGAAACGTTTAGTAAACCGCTTAACTGCAAGAAGTCAAAATAACAAACTAATTTGATTACTTCTGGAAAAATTAGCATTCCAGTAAAAAATAATCAAGTTTAAATTTGGGCTCATCGGTATGCATACTTACAGCAGAAGCCGCTAAAATCGTTGTTTGCAACCCCGAGGAACATCTAGGCAGTTGGTCTTAAACGGTTAAATCAGTGCCTCTTCATTTCTTATCAAAAAAGGATTGGTCGTCTGATTTCTCATATGTCACCCATCCTTTAATTGACAAAATAAATTTCTAACTAAAACAAGAATTTGATGCCCACCTGAGCGCGCCGGGCGTAATTGTCCTGGTTAGAAGGAGCGATCGTTCCGAAGGTAGCCGCTGCCGGATTTATCGCCGGGGCCGGAAAATATGCTTCGTTAAAAGCATTCGTGAATTCGAGCCTGAACTGAATTTTCATCCCCTCTTTGATTCGAACATCTTTCAACAAGGACAGGTCCATGTTGTTGATACTATCCCTGCGAACATTGGTAAACCTCAATGGCAACGTCCTCAGGTGATTAGCCGGTGCAGCAAGCGTTGCGGTCGAATTAAATACAGATGTGAAAACATCGGTATTAAACCACTTAGCCGTCGTTCTCTGATTTTTTGCGAGAGCGATGTTACCACCGTTATAAAAGAGATCCGTTCCGAAAGCGATGGGGAATCCAACCTGATATGTATAAACACCCTGGAGCTGCCAACCGTTAACGATCCGATCGACTACGCCGTTCGCACCGGACAAAAATGCCTTGCGGTGACCGAACGGAAGAGAATAGAGGCCGCTTACTGAGACACGATGTGGTGAATCGACATCAGATATCATCTTGGTCGGTTTCGGATCAGCCGCGTTAAGATACTCGGTCGCCTGGATCCATTTTGACCACGTGTAAGCCAATCCAATAGTAAATCCTTTAGCGAGACGTTTTTGCACGTCAAACTGGGCGGCGTTATACCATGATTTGCCGTCATTGTTTGTCGTTGTGACAGCACCAAAATTGGGGAATGGTAAAAGCAGTTGCGAACGGGCAATTGTCGTATTACTCCCAAATGACGTGCCGGCGTAATCGGTTAACCCAACAAATGGATTCGACACACCTGCTCCCAGGTTGGTATTGTTGCTCACCATCAAGGCTGTACGTGAATTATCCGCATTTAAGTACTGAAGCGGCAGCGCATTGAGGTTGCGTGAGATCTCAATGTCATAGCCGCGATTTCCAACATAAACGGCTTCGAAGACGACTCCCCATGGAAGTTGACGCTGAAAACCGATCTGGAATCGCGCCTGTTTTGAGATCTTTGGATTCTGATTAAAGAAAGTAATTCCAGTCCCAAGAGCGCTTTGTTTTCCCTGGCTATTTCCAACAGGCTCCAGGACAGCGATACTTGAGAAATTCGTGATCCCCTGTGGAATCGGTGCTCCGCTGGCGAGATTGGTATTGCCTAGTGCGGTCGTACGTGTAAATCCAGCTTGGTTTACGTCGCCGCGTCTCTCTCCGAGGAATCCGGCGAACAGCCCAAAACCACCACGAATAACGGTTTTTTCATTAAGCTGATAGGCAGCCCCGAAACGCGGCAGAAACGTATTCTTTGGTGTCTTATACAACCCCTTACCAGTATCTTTACCGGCAAATAAGAGGCCGCCGATAACGTTAAAGCTATTCGGGTCGATGTTGGGTGCCGTGCCATTCGTAGCACTGTAACCAACAACTGGGCTGGTGGTTAATTTTGCTCGAGCCGCTGCTTGAGAGGGCTGAACGTAACTCGGATCAAATCCTGAAACACTCTTGTTTTGTTTTTCAACTAAAGGCGTTTCGACCTCGTAACGTAGCCCCATATTTAATGTTAATTTCCTACTCACCTTCCAATCGTCCTGAAAGAAAAATCCGTAGGTTTTTGAAAATTCTGAGTAGTCCGCCCGGCGAACGATCTGTTGAGTAGTCGGCAGTCCCAAAAGGAAAGCCGCGAGGCCCTGCAAGCCGTTTACATCAGCACTCGTCGCACCATTGCTGGCCTGGCGGGTGTAAGTATTGTCAAAGGCAAACTGTCCAGTCTGGTCGTTGCTCTGAAACACATCGTTCTCGATGTAAATTCTCAACTCGCCGCCGAACTTGAGCGAATGACTTCCAACCGATTTGTTCAGGATCGCTGAAAACGATTGCGTATCAACCGGTCTGTATTCGTTTGACATGCCGTTCGACAAAGGACCGCCAGTAAAATCAAAACGTGGAAAACGCCGGTTCAAGGCCGGAACCAAACTGTTGTATGCAGCTCCGAAACCGAGCGTGGTGAGATCGACGCCTCGTGCGTCCGTTTGCTGATCCTGTTGGCGAATGAAATGGTTATAGCCGTATCGCACGTTTAGAAACGTTGACGAGTTAAAGGTATGAACGTCGTCGATCACGCCCTGACGCGATGCGAAAATAAAATTCACGCCGACATAAGGACTGTCCGTGTAGCGGTTGTAAAGACTGTTGCGATTATAAAGACTGCCACGTGCAAAAAAATGATTTCTGTCCGACACATTGTGATCAATACGTACCGTATAGTTGTCATACGGTTTGGTAACCTCAGAAAGTGTGGAGTCCAAAATATTTCCAACCAAACCCGGGTTCTTCGGCTTGGCAAAATAAGTCAGAACCGCTTTGGCAACCGGGCTGATCCGATTCGCAGGAATAATATTCCCTGCAAAGGCCGCTTGCGCCGTGTAAACCGGGCTCGCCGCTGTTCCCGTATTAATACGGGTAAGCGGATCATAGATGCAGATAGCGGCCGATGTAGCCGTACATCCAGTCGTCGGCAAATAGGCCGAGAAATCGCCATTCGCAATGGCCGCGGTCGGAACAAAAGAGCCAGCCGCGGCATCAAAACGCGGCCTTGAGTCGCGGATACCTTCGTAACCAAATAGGAAGAAAGTCTTATCCTTTCCATTATAAAGCTTAGGTATGCGGATTGGGCCGTTGATGCTTCCACCAAAACGGTCAGATTTTGTTACCGGCCGCGGCGTTCCTCTCGAATTTCCAAAAAAGTCGTTTGCCGCCCATGTGCCGGGCTCGGCGAAATAATATGCGGAACCATGAAGCACGTTTGTACCGGATTTGATACTTATGCTGGTCACACCGCCCTCGGTGTTACCGAACTGCGAGTCAAAAGTAGCGGTCTGCACCTTGAATTCCTGCACAATGTCGGTCGGAGGCACATATGTGGCAATAACCTCGTTGGCGTTAGCCGTTGCCGTGCTGGGTGCCCCGTCGATCGTCAGATCACTGCGGTTACCACGCGTACCGTCGATAGCAAATCCAATGATGTGCGTTGGCTCAAACGGACGATCCAGCCTCGTGCTGCCCGTATAGGTCGCACCGGGGGAAAGGCCTATGAGTGTATAGGGATCACCATGAACAAGAGGAAGCTCAGCAATGCGTTTATTGTCAACAACCAGAGCCAGGTCCGATTTCGCCGTTTCAAGGGGCGGAACTTCCGCGGTAACCGTAACGGTCTCAGAGGTGCCGCCTACTTCAAGCGGAATGTCGATCACGATCGTTTGACCGATCTGTAAAACAACATTCTCACGGACATATTTCTTAAATCCCTTATATTCCACCTCGATCCGGTAAACTCCGGGCGTCAGGTAGTTCGCCTGATACTGTCCGTCGGCGTTGGACGTCAACGCCGTCATCGATCCTCTGGCGGGGTCAACGACCTTTACCGACGCTCCTAGGATCGACCCTTTGTTCGTGTCGGCAACCGTACCCTTGATCGTGCCGCGTGTTTCCTGTGCGTATGAAGATCCACCTGAAAACACTGTTACCATCAACACCACTAATAAACAAAGGATGTGTGTCGTTCTCGCTCTCTTGACAATCATTTCATTTCTCCCTATTACTCGGAAATCTATCTCAATCGTTGATCATTTGCTCTCTGATTCTTACCCTAACTAGCTATAACCTACTCAACGGAGTTGCTGCATCGCCAACTGTCCCAAGCGTTTTAACCGTGTACGCAAGCCTGTAAAACAGACGTAAT
>JAYVDQ010000619.1:0-2472 GCA_043749325.1 Chloracidobacterium sp.
TGATCTTCTCCGCCGCTCACATAGAGGCTGCCGGTTTGGCCCAGGAATCGCAAAAAATTGATCAAGCCTTTAATACGCTCACGCCGCTCTGTGTCGGCACTATTAGAAATACGAAGAAACAGCTCATAGGCCGCGGCGGCCTCCTGATAATTCTCTGAACGTGCCGCGACCTGAGCAAGTGCAAATAGATAGTCCGGTTCGTTCGGCTCATGGAACACCGCTTCGCGGAGATTATTAAGGCTGTCGTTTATCTTGTTCTCGTAGAAATCAAGCATCCCATAGCCGGCCCACGCGAGATCCTCATTTTTGTCGAGTTCGAGTGCTTTATAGAGGATAAGACGTGCTTCGCGAAACCTACCTCCCGTCAGCAACGTCATGCCAAGCACGGCGAAGGCACGCGCATTCTTGGGTTCGGCCTGTGCGACAGGAAAACACGTTTCATACGCATCCAGCAACCGGCGCTCTTTAACATAGACAAAGGCGAGAGCGACCTTGGCCTCCGACCGCGTTGCGTCAAGATCGATAGCGCGCCGTAAAACGGCCTCGGCCTCGACATACGAGCCCGCACGTGTAAGCTTTGTTGCTTCTTTTAGTAGTTTTTTAACTTCGTCGGTTCCGGCCGGCTCAGGGCTGGCCGCAATAGACACCGATGATACAAGAAGAATTAAGGCAAAGGCGGATAAAAGAATACGTCTTGGATCGGGGGGAACTTTCAGGATATTTGCAACGAAACTGCTATACCTCATACCGCAAACTCCTCTCGCGGTGGGCGAGAACTACTTTAGAATGACGCCAGTCTTCATCGACCAAAGCACCAGATCTAACTCGTCAAAGTCGATTTGCGTCATTTTAGTGAGTTGTTTTAACTTTTCTTCAACCATTAGATACCGTCCACGTGTATTTGGTGGCTTAGGCTCGTCAATTATTTTTAGCTCCGCCAGGCAGTTCAAAACGTGCTTATCAAGGATCGCGTAGCCCGTAAATCCGATGTTCCGAAGGTAGTGGCTCGCTTCCTTGTAGCCCAGGCCCTTGATGCCTTTTTCGCGGACAAGCCAGTCGCGCCGCTCCAAACGGCAATCAAAACCGTGAAGTTTCTTACGCAGTTTAAGATCGCAATGTTCGCGGAGAAATTCTCGCGAGGCGACAATATACCGCGAACGGGCGTTTGGGTAGCGATGAACTCCGCTTAATGCGTTCGCGAGCTGGGCCTGATCGCCGGTCATTAGGATGGGTTTAACGGCCTCGAGCGAATTCAATCCCATCCTCGCCGAACATCCGCCCGTGAAGAAGCAGAAAACCATTTCCTGCCAAAGGTGCTCGTCGGTTCCGCCGGTGCCGATATCGGCAAATTCGGCGAGCCTTTGCCGGATCTCATCGCGTCGCGTCGCGTGTGCCCGTCGTATGTTTTCAATCGTTATCGGCTCTCTGACTCTTTTCACAAAAGATAAGCTAATTCTGAAACTATTCGCGGGGTCTGTCAATGTTTTTCATCTTACCTGCAAAATGAAAAAAGGCCCCGCCGGTGGCGAAGCCTATTTTCTCATTTGACCGCTAACTTAATCCAAACCGGCAAAGTTAACATCCGCGAGGTTGTCGCCAACCTCGACGGTTCGGGTTGCAAAACGGTATTGCCGTGAGGCAACGCCGATCGTGTACGTCGCGGCCGCTACGTCGTCGAATGTGTAGTAGCCGAACGAACTCGTCGTTACCGTCCTTGCAAAGCCGTCGCCATCCACAATTGTCACCGTCGCTCCCCGGATGCCGCGGCCGTCGGATGAGGTTACCCTGCCCGAAACCGTCAGCCCGCGCGAAGCGGTGACCGAGACGCTGCCGTTTTGATCGTAGCTGGCCGAGAGAACCATGCCGTTGACATCCGATGTGAAACCGCTGATGACCGAGTCGTCAAAGGTGACCATCGATGAGCCGGTTGCGGCACCGTCCAGAACGTGGAACGTCACTCTCGCGATGCGGGTCGCTCCCTCAGGGATCGCCGTTATAGAAGCACTGGCACCGTTGAAGTTCTCGACTATGCCGATGTTTCCGTTAGCGGCGTCCGCGGCGTTGACGTTCAGCGTTGTTCCCGCCGGAGCATCTGCTCCTAACGTTATGTCAGGATTGGCGTTTATTCCGCTGATGTCGCTGATCGCGAGCACCGTTGGGTCGAAGTGGAGACCGAATTGAGTCCCGGCTTCGTTGCCCTGGGCCGCCATCTCGATATCGACTGTGATATCCGAACCACGGCTTCCCGATCTCGATACAACGCGGACGACACGGGCCGCTCCCACTGCCGCTGCTTCTGCCGCTGCTGCTTCCGCCCCGCCTTCAGGATCTGCTGTTGGCGTGCAGGCCAGATTGGTGATCGCGGCATTACCACCGACCGGTGTCGGTTGCCAGTTTGGTACGTTGGGATCGAAGTCGGTCGAAGCATCATGCCGTGAGTAGGCGTCGATCGCCGTTCCGTCAATGCTACCC
>JAYVDQ010000620.1:0-6705 GCA_043749325.1 Chloracidobacterium sp.
CCCGGCGACATTGTCACTTATATCATCGACCGCAACATCAACTACACAAATGTCTGCAACGTCGTCTGCACGTTCTGCGCGTTTTACCGGCGACCTGGAAAGCCCGACACTTATGTACATTCCACAGAAGAGATATGCAAACGGATAGACGAAACAATCGCCCTCGGCGGCACCGGCGTACTCATGCAAGGTGGTCTGCATCCGGATTTTAATATCGAGTGGTACGAGGATCTGCTCTCGACGCTGCACACAAAATACCCCAAATTTCAACTCCACTGTTTTTCACCGCCCGAGATCCACAATATTTCGCTGATCTCAAAGCTCGATTACGTCACGATCATGCAGCGGCTCAAGGACGCGGGCCTCAACTCAATGCCCGGCGGCGGCGGCGAGATACTTGATGACGAGGTTCGGAAGCGCGTTTCGACCAAATGCAACACGCAGGAGTGGCTCGACGTAATGCGGGCAGTTCACAAGGTCGGCCTGCGCTCGACCGCGACGATGATGTTTGGCATCGGCGACCGCATCGAGCATCGCGTGCGGCATCTGCAACGCGTTCGCGATGTGCAGGACGAAACCGGCGGATTCACGGCCTTTATCCCGTGGACATTCCAACGCGAAAACACTGCCCTCGGCCGCAAGATCAAGGAAGAACCGACCGGCATCGATTACCTCCAAACGCTCGCCGTCTCGCGCCTATTCCTCGATAACATCCAACACATCCAGGCCTCATGGCTCACCCAGGGCCTAAAACTCGGCCAGACTGCTTTAAGATTTGGCGCCGATGACATGGGCTCGATAATGATCGAGGAAAACGTCGTATCCGCCGCCGGCGCCGACAACCAGGCTAACGAACGCGACCTCCGCTACCAAATCCGCGAAGCCGGTTTCATACCGCAACAGCGAGATATTTTGTATAATTACATTTACCGCGACGGCATCTACGATCTGGACACAAATAAATCATTGCCGCTAAAGCGACTGAGCGTGGCGTTTGCTGACTAAGTAAGCTCTTGCCGCATTAGATATATCGCTTTGATCTGGTTGTTTTTGATTGGTACATTCAAATGAAATATAAGAACAAATTAATCCTTTTGGTCGTGTTTGCAACCACTTTCATGGCTGGAGCGAGTCTTACATCTGCTGGTCAGCCCCGAAGGGCGGCGACGGCTGAGCAACCGGTCGCACGAGTCCTCAAAGAAAATGTTTTCCGCGTGCAAATTGACCCTAAAAGCCAGGAGCAGAAGGAAGCAAAGCGCACGCAAAAAGGTACTGACTATGAAAAATGGTTTCGTGATTACCAGGCGGAAAGATTGGTTTCTTTTATCTTAAACCCGTTGTTGAGAGAGTTCGTCAAGGCTCATAAAATTACCGCATCGGTGGGCGAGATCAACTCGATGAGCCACGCAGTCTTTAAAAAACGAGTAGCACGCGGCGCAAATAAAACACTTGCCGAAGCCGCTGTCATTCAATGGAAAGTGAGTAAAGCTCTCTATCAACAATACGGCGGCACGGTGATCTTTCAACAATCGAACCCATATGAACCGGTCGGTGCCTACGCAAAGTTTTTAGAAGAACAGGAACAGAAGAAAGCCTTTGAGATCTTCGACCCGAAGCTTCGTGAGATCTTCTGGTGCTATTTCACGTGCGAGCAGTCCATGATAGTACCGCCAAACGAAGTGAACTATGACGTGCCCTGGTGGTTACAAAAACCCAAGTAATAAACTTCAGCCCCCAGGCGTGAGTAAGGTTTCTAACTCAATGCCGACAATCATCCTCGAAACTCAGATCCACGCTCCCGCCAACGTTTGTTTCGACCTGATGCGTGATATCCGTATTCATGCCGAAACGGCCGCACAGACAAAAGAAAAGGCAGTCGCGGGCGTTACAGATGGAAAGATCGGCTTCGGCCAGACGGTCACATTTGAAGGGACGCATTTCGGAATTAGGCAGCGATTGACGGTCAGGGTTGTCGAGTTTGATCGGCCGCGGCTGTTTGTCGATGAGATGGTTGAGGGCAAATTTACCTCGTTCAAACATACTCACGAATTCTATTCCGAGAGAAACGGAACGTTGATGAAGGACACGCTCGTGTGGATCTCACCGTTCGGCATATTGGGAAAGATAGTCGATAAACTGCTGCTCGAGCGGCATCTGAGAAATCTCGTTTCAAGCCGAAACGCCAAATTAAAAGAGATCGCGGAAAACCTATAACCCATGAGGCTTTGGACATTGCATCCTAAATACCTGGACCCCAAGGGTCTTGTGGCGTTGTGGCGTGAAGCACTGCTTGCCCGGGCTGTTCTACGCGGTGAAACTAGCGGGTATACACGTCATCCACAGCTCGAGCGGTTCCGGTCGCATGAAAAAACACTATTTGCGTTAGACGCTTACCTCGCGGCCGTTTTTGATGAAGCCGTGTCACGCGGCTACTCCTTTGATCGAAGCAAGGTTGGGCGGTTCGAAGTCGTAGATCGGATCGAGGTCACGTCGGGACAAGTCGAGTTTGAATGGCGGCATTTACTAAGCAAGCTTTCAGCTCGCAGCCCGTTGATCTATGAAAAGCGACGAAACATTGCCGATCCGGACTGTCACCCGCTATTTCGCATCGTTGACGGCCAGATCGAGCAATGGGAGCGTGGCCAAAATGGCGGATAACGTATCACCGCCGCCTCAACTACCTCAATAACAATTCTTACCCAACTATTACAATTATTTTCCCGCCGACCTGTTACCATAAAACAGTCATATTTTATTGTTCTTATAGATTATTAATGCAAAATGTCGTCGAGTTTGAGAGCAAGCGCAACGGTCCCAATTGGAAAAATATCGCGATAATCGGATCGTTTCATCTGCTCGCGATCCCCGCGTTATTTACGTTTAGCTGGCAGAATGCCGCGGTTTTGTTGATCGGCAACTGGATAGTTGGCAGCCTCGGCGTCGGCCTCGGCTGGCACCGTTTGTTGACGCACCGTGGTTTTAAGGCCCCGAAATGGCTGGAATACACGCTGAGCATTTTCGCGACGATGTCGATCCAGGACCCGCCAAACAACTGGATCACCACACACCGGATGCACCATGCATTTACTGACACCGACAAAGACCCCCACTCGATCAGGCCAGGTTTTTGGTGGGCCCAGATCGGCTGGATTGTTTGGGGAACGGCGCAGGACCACGACCAGGCAACGCTAAAGCGTTATATACCCGACCTGCTAAAGGACAAATGGCACACGGCGATCTCGCAGTATTTTTACATCCCCGTAATTATTTCCGCGGTGATGCTGTTCGCGATCGGCGGCTGGACGATGGTCGTATGGGGCGTTTTTGCACGTGTCGTCGTTGGCTGGCATACAACGTGGTTCGTCAATTCCCTTGCCCATATTTACGGCCCGAGGCCGTATGACACGGGCGACAATTCGACAAACAATTGGTTTGTCGCGATCCTCACGTTTGGCGAGGGCTGGCATAACAATCACCATATGTCCCCAACCTCGGCCCGGCACGGGCTTGAGTGGTATCAGTTTGACATGAATTGGATCGCCATCCGCATCTTCGAAAAGCTCGGCTGGGCCACCGATATTCGCGTTTTCAACGCCGAAAAACAGCCGGTCGAATTGAAACAAGCCGCTTAAGAGTTTAGTATTCGGGCAAGGGCGCGATTACGCTTATGACGACAAACCCACGAAACTACGACGAATTTTGGGATTTTTATGTTACCGAGCACAGCGTGCCGCTGACGCGTGGGCTGCATTTTGTCGGCACGACATTGGGCATTGCGCTCGCCGTTTTTTTTGTCGTACGCGGACAATGGTATTTCTTCCCCGTATTTTTTGTCGTCGGCTATGGTTTTGCGTGGTTCGCCCATTTTGTAATCGAAAAGAATAAACCCGCGAGTTTTAGCTTTCCGTTTTGGTCTTTTATCAGCGATTTTAAGATGATCTGGTTTATGATCACGCGGCGGATGGGCGACGAGGTAGAGCGGGTAATAAGCGACAGCTAAGCCTTTATCGCGATCCCGATCAATTTCGGCAGGAGCACTAATAAAAAATATCAGGAGCCAAGAAGAAGAAATGAAAAAAACTACTATGTCTTTGGATTTGGTGTTTGCGATCGTAACTTGTGTAGGATTGGTTGCCGGTCTGCCGCCCTCAAATTTTGACGCTAATGGCGGTGCGTTAGACCCTGAGATCAATGCGTCCGAATCGGCGCAACCAAAGCGCATTTACGTCCGAACCGAAAATTATCCCCGCCCGCCTTACTCAGGTGCGACCTACTACATCTATGAGAAGGACGACAAGGTGATCTGTACAAAATTTGAGGTTTGCAACAAATTCAACGATTGTACAACCAGCTACAAAAAAGGAATTTTCAAAGAACAAGAAGATATTGACACCGGCGAGCCATACGGCAAGACAGATCGTGTCGCGATTGCCGGCAACAAACTCAAGAAACACGTTTGCCTGACTAAATTTAAGCTCATTCCTTAGATTAAATATTTTTGATGGAGCAGTTGGGCGGCCACTGAACGGTCGCCCACAATTCTTTTTAAATCCTTTTATCGTCGCACTAAATTCAGTTTTTCCAGCGATTAGCGTAAAATTCGAGATAATGTTCGCCGATGACCTGTTAAATCTGAATTCGAACGCGCTGAATACGACCATCGAATTTCTCACCGCGATGGTTACGCCGGCGTTGCTGATCTCCGCGACCGGTTCGTTGGTGCTTTCGACTTCGACCAGACTGGGACGCGTCGTTGACCGCGTCCGCCAGCTCGAGGTTCGTCTCGGTGAGCTCATCTATGTCGAGGATCGTGATGAGGTTCCGCTCTATGACAAACGCGTCGAGGTGATCGTCGATCTTTTGGACAAGGTCACGAGCCGTTCCCGTATATTGCAGCGCGCGATGGGAGCATTTTATTACGGCCTCGGGTCATTCATCCTGACGAGCGTGCTGATCGCGATCGCTGCATTTTTAACGAAATATCGTTTCCTACAGTTGCTTCCGATCGTCATCGGCATCACCGGGATTATGTGCCTTTTTTACGGAGCTCTATTGATGCTCCGCGAAACCCGGATGGCGACCGCGACCGTCAACGCCGAGATGGATTTCACATGGGAGCTCGCCCGCAAGGTCGCGCCAAAAGAAGTTTCGAGCAAATATTCCCGAAAAGGCAAGAATAAGGGAATGGCCCCGGCCAAGCTCAAGGAAAAAAATGGACCCAAAGTATCTAACACTCTTGGCGGAGAATAAACTGCGGGATCGGGTCGAGGCTCTCGAAGCGATGCTCGCCTCATGCACCGTCTGCCCGAAAGACTGCGGCAACGACCGGCTCGCGGACGAGATAGCCGCCTGCTATTCGGGCCGGCTGCCCATCGTCTCGTCCTACACCCCACATTTTGGTGAAGAACCATGCCTCTCGGGAACTAGTGGGGCCGGAAATATCTTCTTTGGCAACTGCAATCTCCGCTGTGTCTACTGCCAGAATTACCAGATCTCGCAAACCTGGAAAGAGCAGAAAAAGAACGAGGTCACCCACGAACGCCTCGCCGAAATGATGCTCGAATTGCAGGAACGTGACTGTCATAATATCGGTTTTGTCTCGCCCACGCATTTCGCACCGCAGATGGCCCGCGCCATTTTGATCGCCGCCGAAAAAGGCCTGCGACTTCCAATCGTTTACAACACGAATGCCTACGATTCGATTGAGGTTTTGCGTCTGCTCGACGGCATCGTCGATGTCTATCTGCCCGACCTGAAATATGCCGATTCGCAACCCGGTTTTCAGTATTCAAAGGTGCGCGACTACAAGGAACACGCTCACGCAGCGATCAAGGAAATGCATCGCCAGATGGGCGACGATCTCGTTTTTGGCGAAGACGGATTGCTAAAACGCGGCCTGATGATTCGCCTGCTCGTTCTGCCAAACGACATCGCCGGTATCGCGGAAAATCTACGTTGGATACGAGATGAACTTTCTCCAAAAACCGCGATTTCGCTAATGGCTCAGTACTACGCAACCAACAAAGCCGCGACGGACGAACGCTATATTCTCTTGTCCCGCCGCATCTCCGAGGGCGAATGGTTTGAGGCGGTGTCCTTGCTCGACGATCTTGGCATAGAAGAAGGCTTTATGCAGGAATACGAATCGGCCTCGCACTATTACCGGCCCGATTTTACGGACGAGGCGAAACCGTTTAAGGATATTCGGGATTTTCAGCCTGCGTTCCCCCGGAGAGAATTATGAACATCGGCGACACAGCACCTGATTTCACACTAACGGACGGCAATGGCAACTCCTGGACGCTCAGCGATCACAAAGGCAAGACGGTTGTTCTGCTTTTCTATCCGGGCGACGATACGCCTGTTTGTACAAAGGAGCTTTGCTCGGTTCGTGACCACTGGTCGGACTATCAGGCGACCGGAGCTGAGGTCGTCGGTATTTCGACCGATTCGGTGGAGTCTCACGGAAGCTTTAGCGATAAGTACGAGCTTCCATTGCGGCTTTTGTCTGAT
Source organism: Chloracidobacterium sp. (assembly GCA_043749325.1). Taxonomy (GTDB): domain Bacteria; phylum Acidobacteriota; class Blastocatellia; order Pyrinomonadales; family Pyrinomonadaceae; genus OLB17. The sequence goes on from JAYVDQ010000620.1 coordinate 6,514, forward strand.
GAGAAAGGTGAGGTTAGAGACAAGTACGGCGCAAATTCATTACTCCCCGGCAGAACGGCCCGTGCTGAGTTCGTTATAGGTCCTGACGGCAAACTCGCGTATCAAAAGGTACGTCCGATTGGACTTTTCCGGCCGGCGGACAGCGATATTTTGGCAGCGATCCGAAAGGCTCAAGATAGTTGAACCACAGAG
>JAYVDQ010000621.1:0-3616 GCA_043749325.1 Chloracidobacterium sp.
CTGCCGCCAACTGCCTACTGTCAAACGACCGGCGGCATCAAAGGTAAGGTCCGCAATATGAACGGCGATGGCATCGGCGGAGCCTCGATCACCGCCCGCCGGAACGGCAAAGACCTCAAGACCGTAACGGCCGGCAAAAAAGGCGATTTTCAAGTCGACGGCCTGGAATCAGGCGTTTACAACGTCGTTTTTGACGCTCGCGGTTACAGCTCGGGCGTGAAATACAATGTTCCGGTTCAGAGCGGCAAAGTACGCGACCTGGGCGGCAACCTCATCATGCAGGTCGACCGCGGCAGCTTTGTCATCATAAACGGCAGCGTCTATTTCAAAAGCGGCCATAGCATCCCCGGTGCCGACATAAAGGTCGAACGGATAAACGGTGACGGCTCACTGCGAAAAGTAACGACCCTATATTCAGACATACAAGGCGAATTCGCATTCCGTCAGAAAGAGGGCACAGCAAAATTCCGCATCACCGCCACGTACAAAGGCGTCTCCGCCAGCAAAGACATCGAGGTCGATACCGCCGCCATCTACCACATCGCCATCACGCTCCCGCTCGAACGCGGCGAAAAATAGATTAGCCACGAATTACACGAACAGCACGAACGAGAAGAGATTGTCTTATTCGTGCTATTCGTGTAATTGGTGGCTAAAAAATGCTCTGCCGCCGATTTCATTGACACGCCTTCCCACAAGCCGTATCATACCCCTGTAAAATTCAACATCGGAAAAGGCGGTAATTTATGAAGGCTGTATCCCGCATCGGCGTTCGTTTCGTGTCCACGATCATTTTGATCTGTGGGCTTTATTGTGTCTCGAACGCCCAAAAAAACAAACCAACATCAACCCCAACGCCAACGCCAACCCCGCCCCCGGAGATCACATCCGACAGCTTTACCCGCTCGCTCGGCACAACCGACGCGGTGACAAAAGGAAATTCGGTCTTTGTCTTTAAAAAGCCGACCTACAAGCTGAAACGGACCGTACCGAGACCAAAACAAACCGCCACAAAACCGAAAGGCGGCAAAACCACGAACGGCTCAAATAATAAACTTCCGGCCGATCCAAAATCGCCCGAGGTTTGGGAGCAGATCGGTGTGACCATCTGGCGGCTGGGCAAGGACGCGAAACCCGCCGCCGATGGCCAAACCGCCCGGATGCTTGTTATCGAAGGCGACAAGAGCACCCAATATACGCCTCAACGGGTCGAGGCAAATACTAAATTCGAAATGGGCGACAAGGTCCGGCTTTCATTCGAGACGCCCCGGGCCGGCTATCTATACGTCATCGACCGCGAAATCTATGCGGACGGCAAACTTGGCGAACCGTATCAGATCTTCCCCACGCGTCTCTCACGCGGAGGCGACAACCGCGTCCAGGCGGGTACGATCATCGATATTCCGGGCCAAAACGATTCGACGCCATTTTTTACGCTAAAATCCGACAACCCCAAATGGCGCGGCGAACTATTGACCGTCATAGTCTCGTCCGAACCAATGACCGAAATGGGCGTGCCCAATGGACAATCGCCGATTGCCGCCAAACTGGTCGAGACGCTCGAAGAAAAATACCTGCAGGATTCCGTCGAGTACGAACAAGACGGCACCGCCGGCAAAAACTACACCAAGACCGAAAAAGAAGCCGCCGCAGACGGCAAACGCCAACTAACCCAGGGCGACCCGTATCCGCAGACGGTTTATCGCATAAAAATGCGTCCAAAAGAACCGATGATGATAAATCTAAATTTATCGGTGAAAATGCAGTCGTAATATGATCTCAAACCGTGTAAATTGGCGGGTTCAATGTGTGGGGCTTTCGGTCCTTGTTGGACTTCTGGCGGCCATTTTTCTTGCAAATGTAGCGTCGGCGCAGGACGGCCGTCAGCTCATGCAGGAAAAGAGAGCGGTCAATAGTGATAAACGCATCGCTCTCGTGATCGGCAACGGAGCCTACCGACACGCGTCCACACTGGCGAATCCGGCGAATGACGCGACTGCGATGGCAAAGGCCTTGCGCGATTTGGGGTTTGAAGTGATCGGCGGTGAGGGCGCAGGACTTGATCTGACCCAGGAGCAGATGGAATCGCTGATCACCGAATTTGGCGAGCGGCTCCGCTCGACAAAGGGCGTCGGGCTTTTTTACTACGCCGGACACGGCGTCGCGACCGGTGGGCAGAATTATCTCGTTCCGGTTGACGCGGACATCCCGGACGAGACTAAGGTCAGATACAAGGCAATTCCTATCGGCATGATCCTTGACGAAATGTCGGCAGCGGGCAACGGTTTTAATCTGATAATCCTCGACGCCTGCCGCAACAATCCTTTTGCACGGGCTTGGCGCGGGCTTCGCGACATAGGCGACACCAAAGGCTTGGTGAACAGCAATCCGCCACGGGGCACTCTGGTTTTATATGCCACGCAGCCGGGCGGCGTCTCGATTGACGGTGTAGGCGGCAGTAAAAACGGTCTATTTACCGAGGCTCTGCTTCGCCAGATCAAGAAGCCCAATCTCGAACTCGACCCGCTCGTCAAACTGGTCGCTCGTGACGTCGAGGAAAATTCAAAGCAAAAACAATCTCCTTGGAAGGAAGGCCTGTATTCCGGTGATTTTTATTTTGCACGTAGCGAGACTCTGGCGAAAACCGATAAGTCTATTGTTACTGAGTCAGTGATTGCAAAAGACGCTGCGATCATAGAGCGCGAGGCGTGGGGTTATATCAAAGACTCGCAAAGTGCTCAGGATTTTCGCGATTTTCTAAAGGACTTTCCAGCGGGTGCGAATGCCGGTAACGCGAAGATAAGACTCGAACAGACAGTTTGGGGCGGAGTTAAAGACAGTAAGGATAAGTCAAAGATACAGGAATATCTGAATGAATTTCCTGTGGGTGCAAATGCGCCGCTGGCCAGAATCAAATTGCGTCAGCTTGACGCCCCCGTTGTCACCTTACCTACGACTTCGGGTGGCGGAAACGCTGCAAATAACGGCGCGATTTCTGCCGGCACATTGGTCAGTAATGCGTTGTCGATGAAATTTGCATACATTCCGGCGGGTTCATTTCAAATGGGTAGTACGCAAAACGATTCGGAAAAGCCGATTCACACTGTGAATATCAGCCGCGGGTTTTACATGGGCACAACTGAGGTAACACAAGCCCAGTGGGTCGCTGTGATGTGGAATAATCCAAGTTCCCTCAATAATTGTGATAATTGTCCGGCCGAAAATATTAGTTGGGAGGATGCTCAGGCCTTTATTAAGAAATTGAATGACAGAGGTGATGGAAAATATCGCCTGCCAACAGAAGCAGAGTGGGAGTATGCGGCGCGCGCCGGTTCGACCACGAAATACAGTTTCGGAGATAGCGAGGGTTTGTTGGGTAGCTATGCCTGGTATGATGCAAACTCAGGAAGCCGGACGCACGAAGTCGCGACCAAACAACCGAATGCGTGGGGAATCTATGATATGCAGGGGAACGTCTGGGAATGGGTCCAGGATTGGATTGGCGAATATTCCAATGGAAATATTACCGATCCAAAGGGAGCGACCTCGGGATCGGATCGAGTAATTCGTGGCGGCAGTTGGGGCAATGGTGCCGCCTCTCTGCGTTCCGCAGCTC
>JAYVDQ010000622.1:0-5937 GCA_043749325.1 Chloracidobacterium sp.
AAGCCTTTCGGGGTGGGGCCTACCACATCTGGAAAGTGGATCGCGGTTCAGACCCGGTGCAATTGACTTCTGACCCAAGCTTTGAGGACCGATATCCGAAATTCTCACGGGACGGGAGAATCGCTTTCACTAGAAGAGAAATAATAAAGCCCGGGTCGCTCAGCTTATGGCTGATGGCAGCCGACGGAGCCAGTCCCCAACAATTGATCGAGTCTGATGTACAAGGTTTTATTACGTGGACGCCCGATGGCCAAGGGATCGTCTACTATTCGACGGATAATAAACAGCTGTACCTCTTTGACCTAGCCACCAAAAGTACGCAGCCCATTACCCATGAAGCGAACGTGAGAACATTTCAGAACTTCAGTCCGGACGGCAAGTGGCTGATTTTCCTATCCACCGGCTCGGGTACGGATGATATTCGAGCGATTCCGATGGCCGGAGGCGTGTCACGTTCCATCGTCGCGAGTCCCCACGAAGACGCTCATCCATTCGTTTCTCCAACGGGGCGGTGGCTCTACTTTCAATATGACCACAAAAATATCTACCGCGTACCCGGGCCGGGGCAAGACTGGCGACCCGCTGCGCCGGAGAAGATCACGCACGATCCCGAGTCAAATTTGTACATAGAGGACCCGCAAACCTCGCGTGACGGCCGCCAATTATTTTTCTCGCGTGGTCGAATCGCTAGTGACATTTGGATAATGAAACTCGTCAAATGAAGTCAAATCTAATTTCACATTATCAAATTATCTCTAAACTCGGAGCGGGCGGGATGGGCGAGGTCTATCTTGCGGAAGACACTCGTCTAGATCGAAAGGTCGCGATCAAGGTCCTTCCCGCAGACTTCGCGAATGACGAAGACCGTCTTCGAAGGTTCAAGCAGGAGGCGAAAGCCACTTCGGCCCTAAATCATCCCAGTATCCTGACGGTTCATGACATCGGCGAACATGAGGGCAACCCGTACATTGTCTCCGAGTTGCTCGAAGGCGAGGAACTCCGCCAGCGTCTGGACGAAGGCCCGATACCGTTGCGCAAGGTGACGGAATATGCGCAGCAGATCGTCAGCGGTTTGTCTGCTGCGCACGAAAAGGGCATTGTTCACCGCGACCTCAAGCCGGAAAATCTATTTATCACAAAAGATGACCGTGTAAAGATCCTTGATTTTGGCCTTGCCAAGCTTCGCGAACCGGAAACTAATATACACGGCTCAGAGGATGCCACTCGGCGGGCGCTCACAAATCCGGGCGTAGTAATGGGCACGGTGGGCTATATGTCACCCGAGCAAGTGCGCGGCCACAAAATAGATCACCGCTCGGATATCTTTTCGTTTGGCTTGATCCTGTACGAAATGATCACCGGTCGGCGGGCGTTTCAGGAGGAATCGCTGGCTGAGACGATGTCGGCGATCGTCAAAGAAGAGCCGCCGGAGATGACGGAATCGAACCCGAACATCAGCCCGTCCCTTGAGCGGATCGTTCGGCGGTGTCTGGAAAAGAAGCCCGAACGCCGTTTTCAATCTACTCATGATCTTGGTTTCGCTCTCGAGTCGCTGTCTGCTCCGACGAGTTCGTCGGGGAGCAATATGACAACGGCGGTCAGTGCGATCGGTCCCGAAACGGATAGGTCGCCTTGGAAAGCTCGGATTCCCTGGATCGCTGCCGGGGCGTTGGCGCTGATATTGATCTCGTTTGGTGCGTGGACATTGCTCAGGCCGGCACCGGCACCACCGCCATTCCTCACGTTTGACGTGGCGGCTCCGCCGGGATGGACGACACAACAGACGAGTGCTCTGTCACCGGACGGTTCGCGGCTGGCTTTTACGGCTGAACAAGAGAAGGGTAAGCCTAATCTATGGCTGCGGATACTGGCGACCGGCGAGAGCCAGATGATCGCCGATTCAGAAGGTGCGGTCGGGCCGTTCTGGTCGGCTGACGGGGCTGAAATAGCCTATTTTACGAGTGATCGTCTTCGGGCCGTCAACCTCGCGACCGGGCGGTCGCGAGTGATCTGCGATGTGACCGGGGGCCGAAAGGGAGGCGCATGGAATGCCGGCGGCGTCATCGTTTTTGCGACCGAATCGGGCGTGCCGCTCAGACGCGTCAACGCCGACGGCAGATCGGCCCTGGCGGATCTGCCGCAAAAAGGATTCAGGCCATTCTTTTTGCCGGACGGCAGGCATTTCCTGTTTGCCGACCAAGGTAACTCAGCTTTCACACCGACCGGCATTTCCGTCGGTGATCTTGATTCAGGTGAGGTCAAAGAGATCCTGGCGGACGGGGCTGAGCCTAAATACGCCGACGGCTATCTCTTTTTCGTTCTCGATAGCGGAATCAAAGCGCAAGTTTTCAACCCCGGATCTTTCAAACTTTCGGGCGGGCCGATACCGGTCGCGGACATCGGCAGACACACCGGCGCTACGGGCACGAATTTCAGCATCGCTGCGAATGGGCTGATAGCATTTCGAAGCGGGTCCGAGGGAGTACGGGAGATCGCCTGGTACTCGCGCGACGGCACGCGCACGGTTGCCGGTGAACCCGGCGCCGGGAGCAACCCGTTATTTTCTCCCGACGATTCAATGATCGCGCTCCAACGGGGCATAGACATCTGGCTGTTTGACCCGGCGCGCGGCACTGGGCGAATGTACGCCTCGGGAAGGCCGACTCCTGTGATCAGCCCAATGTGGAAATCCGATGGAAGTGCGGTTCTGTTTCTCAGGCTGTCGGTCGGCGTAGTTGAGAAGCCTATGAACGGTGGATCCGAAAGAACGGTTATTGAAGCAAAGGGTGGTTTCCCTTTCATTACCCAGATGATCAGTGACGGCCGGGCCCTCGGTTTCCGACTACGGGACGGAAACCGGGATATTTGGATCCGGTCCTCGACTGGTGAAGAAGCGTATTTCGCCCAGTCGAGCGGTAACGAAAAACAGCCCGCACTCTCGCCTGACGAGCGTTGGCTGGCCTACGTTTATTCCGAGAATTCGGAAAGCGACCAGATCATTTTCATTGAAGCCTTTCCGAACGGCGGGCGGAAAGTACGCATTTCGGGGGACATTGGCGGTGTCCAGCCGCGATGGCGCCGTGACGGCCGCGAGCTGTATTATGTTGCGCCGGATGGCAGCCTGATGGCGGTCGCGGTCGAGGAAACGGGCGGCGTACTCAAGATCGGGACGCCAAAGGCATTGTTTAAAACCTCGCTCTCACCCGAATCGGGCCTTGGAACCCGGGCGAATTATGACGCAACCCGCGATGGATCGCGTTTCTTTGTGATCGAACCCAAGAAAGACGCCGGACCCGACACCCAACCTGTAACCGTACTCGTAAACTGGCAAAGCATCGTGACAAAAAGATGACATTAACCGCAGGCACAAAACTAGGAAGATACGAGATTCGCTCCGTTATCGGCGTTGGCGGGATGGGTGAGGTTTACCGGGCCAGCGACCCTAAGATCGGACGCGATGTCGCGATCAAGGTCCTGCCTGCGGACTTTTCGGCGGACAAGGAACGGGTCGCCCGGTTTGAGCAGGAGGCTCAGGCAGCGGGGGCGCTGAATCATCCAAATATTCTCGCGATCCACGATGTTGATACACAGGACGGCGTTTTGTATGTGGTTTCGGAGCTGCTCGAAGGCAAAGAGCTGCGGCAGCGGTTGGACGAAGGATCGATCCCTCTGCGCAAGGTGACGGAGTATGCCCAACAGATCGTCAGCGGGCTTTCAGCGGCGCATGAGAAAGGTATCGTTCACCGCGATCTGAAGCCTGAGAATCTGTTTATTACGAACGACGACCGGGTCAAGATACTCGACTTTGGACTGGCCAAATTGTCAGAACCGTCTGCGTCAGCGGGCGGCCAGACAGGTAATGAAGACGCTACGCGCCGGGCACTCACAAATCCCGGTGTTGTCATGGGCACGGTCGGCTATATGTCGCCCGAGCAGGTTCGTGGGCAAACAACTGACAATCGCTCTGACATTTTCTCGTTTGGTTTGATCCTGTACGAGATGGTCACCGGCCGCCGTGCTTTTCAACACGAAACGATGGCCGAGACGATGTCCGCCATTCTCAAAGAGGAACCCGAAGAAATAACCGAATCGAATCCGAACATCAGCCCTTCGCTGGAGCGGATCGTCCGGCGATGTCTGGAAAAGAAACCGGACAGGCGTTTCCAATCGACATCTGATCTTGGGTTTGCCATTGAGTCGTTATCCGCTCCGACGAGCTCGTCGGGGACGGGTATGCACGAGATCGCACCCGAACTCGAGCCGTCCAGACAAATACGCAGGCCGCTGCTTTACGGCGTCGGGCTGCTCTTGCTTGTAGTTGGGGCGATCGCAGGGATTTTCGGGTTTAGTTATTTGCGGCGGTCGCCAATGCCGTCGTATGAGCAGCTTACTTTTCGCCGCGGCCTTATTAACCATGCGCGTTTTGCGCCGGACGGCCAGACGTTGGTGTACAGTGCGGCGTGGAACGGCAATCCGTTGGAGATATTTTCGACACGGTCCGGGCTGAACGAATCCCGTTCGCTCGGCCTGACAGATGCCGACGTTCTGGCAATATCATCGACAGGTGAGATGGCCGTCCTTCTTAAACGCAAATTCCTTGGTCAGATGTCCTCTACAGGTACGCTTGCGCGTGTACCGATGATCGGCGGCACGCCTCGCGAGATACTCGAAGATGTAGTGGAGGCAGACTGGTCGCCGGACGGCAAAGATCTTGCGGTAGTTCGCTTTGTCGACGGTCGTAACCGACTCGAGTTTCCGATCGGCAAGGTGCTCTACGAAACCGCCGGTTATATCAGCTATCCACGCATCTCGCCGAAAGGTGACCGGATTGCGTTCATGGATCATGAGATCCAGTGGGACAATCGCGGCCGGGTTGCGGTTTTGGACCTCGCTGGTAATAAAACATTCATCTCTGAAGAGTTCGCAGGAGAAGAAGGGGTCGCCTGGTCACCCGCCGGAAACGAGGTCTGGTTTACAGCAGGGAAAGGCGGGGATAGTAACACTCTCTACGCAAGCACGCTCTCGGGACAAATGAGACTGGTGCTGCGGGTGCCTGCCGATCTGTGGCTTCACGATATATCTCGCGATGGACGGGTTCTATTGACACGGTATAAAAATACCAATGACGCGATCGGGCTGGCTCCCGGCGAAACGAGGGAACGCGACCTTTCGTGGCTTGATTTTGGTACCTTCGTTGATCTCTCGGATGATGGCAAGAATTTTCTTTTTGAGTATTGGGGCCAGGGCAGCGGAACCAACTATGCTGTCTACCTAGGCAAAACAGATGGTTCGCCGCCTGTCCGCCTTGGTGAGGGAGCGAGCGGCCACCTGTCGCCGGATGGAAAATGGGTAGTTGCGATTCGTAACGAACCCCTTGAAATAATTCTTTTGCCTACCGGTGCCGGGGAATTGAGGCGATTGGATAAGTATCAGATCGAACGATATAACAGTGTGGTCTGGTTTCCTGACGGAAAGCAGGTCGTATTCACTGGAAGGGAGGCAGGGCACGCTGACCGTATCTTCATTCAGGCGATCGATGCGGGTGAGCCGCACCCGATCACGCCGGAGGGCGTCACCGGTACGATCGTCTCACCGGACGGAAGATCTCTGATCGCGTACGATGGCCAGGGCAAAGCTGGGATCTACCCTATTGAAGGGGATGAAAACCCCAGGCCAATACCAGGATTTGATGATAAAGACAAAATTATCCGTTGGAGCGGCGATGGGCATTCACTCTTCGTCTTCCCTCGCGGGGAATTGCCGGTCAAGGTGTCACGTCTGGACCTCGCGACCGGGCGAAAGGAATTGGCGAAAGAGATAAGTCCGTACGACAGAGCCGGCATCTCACAACCGCCCAGTATTTATCTCACTCCGGACGGAAAAGGGTATGTCTACCGTGTGTCACGGTACCTGATGGATCTCTATCTGGTGGATGGA
>JAYVDQ010000623.1:0-2319 GCA_043749325.1 Chloracidobacterium sp.
TGGGAAATGAAGCGGATGGTCGGCACCGACATCTATAACGAATATTATCCCGACCGCTATTACAACCACGACGCCGAGGACGACGACAATCTGGTTACACTCGGCCACACGCGGCACAACGAACCGCTGCGGGTCAACAAACGGGCGATCGAGAGCGACCTGCTCATATATCTCAATATTAATCTCGTGCCGATGGATGGCGGACACAAATCGGTCGCCGTCGGGTTGTGCGATTACGAATCTCTGCGAGCTCATCACGAGCCGCAGACGATACGCGATTCGCATTCCTACATGGACCCGCCGGCGTCGGAGCTGAATCACAAGGTCATCAGGCTTGGGAAACTGGTCGATGAGCAATGCAAGGTCTTTCACATCGAGACTGCCCTTAACAACAAGATGTTCCCCGACGGCTATGATATTTTGACGCGGAATGAGGACGAATTTTCGTTCGCCGACCGCATGAAATGGGAAGCGATGACACGGACATTTTCAAAAATGCCGCGTGCAATGCGACGTAAGATGCTCCACGCGATCCCGGCCCAATACGATCTGATCGCTTGCTACGCGGGGAAAACGGAGCCGGTCCACGAGAAAATTCTCGAAAAAAATTATCAACAGTATGAGATTCCGGTCAAAGGACAATGCGACATCCTGATCTCTGGCATCCCGGACATCTCGCCGTACAACGTTTATTCGGCGCTTAATCCGCTGCTGGTGCAGGTCATGGCGCTCGGGTACCACTTCAACATGTACCGGAACAAGCCTTTGCTGAGAAAGGGCGGCGTTATGATCATTACGCACCCGTGTTTTGACGAGTTTGATCATAATTTTCACCCGTCGTATATCGAGTTTTTTCATCGCCTGCTGCCCGAATCGCGTGATGCGTTCTACCTGCGTGAAAAATACGAGCGCGAATTCGCTTCGAACCCGGCCTATGTCGAGATGTACCGCCGGGGCAATGCCTATCACGGAGCACACCCATTCTTTATGTGGTACTGGGGTGAGAACGGCCGCCTGCACGTCGGCAAGGTCATCGTCGCCGGAGCCGAAAACCCTCACGTCCCCGAAATGCTCGGCTGGGACCGCGCCGACAACCTGACCGAGGCGATTGCGATGGCCCGCTCATACATGGGGCGCAACGCGGAAATAACTATGCTGCATCAGCCAATAATTGGATTGTGTAATGTGACGGACTAGTGATGAGTGATAAGTGATGAGTTAATGAGGAGGAAATTGGTATGGAAAGTACAGAAATGACAACTGAAATGGAGGCTCTGAAAAGCCGCTTACGGGCGACGTGGATCGCGGGTGATTTTGGAGAGATAGCAAAGTCGATCGAGACGGGTGCGGAGGAATTTGTGGCCCGACTTGATCTAAAGCCGGGCATGAAGGTCTTGGATGTTGCCTGCGGCACGGGCAATCTCGCGATACCGGCCGCTCATGCGGGAGCAGACGTGACCGGGATCGACATCGCGCCCAATCTGATCGAGCAGGCACAAGCGCGTGCTGCTGACGAACGATTAGAGGCGCGTTTCGACGTTGGCGATGCCGAGGCTTTGCCTTACGACGATGCGAGCTTTGACGTTGTGATGACGATGTTCGGGGCGATGTTCGCTCCGCGGCCTGATATGACGGCTGCCGAATTGATACGCGTTTGCAAGCCCGGCGGCGTGATCGCGATGGCAAACTGGACGCCCGAGGCTTTTACGGGACAGATGTTCAAGACAAATGCCAAACACGTCCCGCCTCCACCGGGGATGCCTTCGCCGATCCTTTGGGGAACGGAGGATGCCGTGCGCGAGCGTCTTGCCGACGGCATATCCGATCTGCAAATGACCCGGCGCAAAATTACATTTACTTACCATTTCGGCCCCGCTGAGGTGGTCGAGCATTTCAGGAAATATTTCGGCCCGACGCAGAAGGCTTTCGAATCGCTCGACGCCGATGGCCAGGCAGCCTTGCGCGCCGATCTCGAACGGCTCTGGACCGAGAATAACCACGCAACGGACGGGACAACGCAGGTCGAATCGGAGTATCTGGAAGTAAGGGCGACGAAGGTTTAAATGCCGCAGCCCGCGCGTGAGCAAGGGCGTAAATCGGACGTTAGCGTTGAGTGTTACGCCCTTACTAACGTGCGGGCTTACGCAATGTGAGGAATGATATTTAGGAGAATATCACGATGAAACATCCGCAAAATGCCGAAGGAAAATTTTGGATCGATCAGAAGGTTTGTGTAGCGTGTTCGGCGTGTTTTGAAGAGGCACCGAACAATATCAAATTCGACGACACACGCGGCACGAGCTACGTCCATAAACAGCC
>JAYVDQ010000624.1:0-2741 GCA_043749325.1 Chloracidobacterium sp.
CTCGTTGCCGACGAAGCGAAGGCTATGCAAACTGATTCCAGTACATTGATAGCTAAGGAGATCACAAACAAAATGAAGGATTACACCGACGACGAGCGGGTCGCTCTTGAAGGTGCCTTGAGCAAAAAGCTTTTTACTAAATACCAGGTTAAGATTCTTTATAAGGGGCCGGATCCGATCATACAAAACGTCTCGGCCGACGACGATCCGGCCCAGGGTCCCGCGACGGCCCCGGTGACGATCATCATGTTCAGCGATTTTCAGTGCTCAGCGTGTTCGGCGACGCACCCGATATTGAAACAAGCGATGGCCGAGTTTCCGGGCAAGATTCGTTTTGTGGTTCGCGATTTTCCGCTCGAATCCATACACGAAAACGCCTGGCGGGCCGCTCTTGCCGCCGGAGCCGCAAACGCGCAGGACAAATTTTTCGAATATACCGAGATCCTTTACAAAAATCAGGATGCTCTCGACGTCGAATCGCTTAAAAAATACGCTGCACAAATTGGTTTGAATGCCGCCCAATTTGAGTTAGACTTTAGCTCCGAAAAGACGGCTGCCGAGGTCCGCAAAGACTTGGCGGACGGAGAAACATACGGCATATCTTCGACGCCGACTATCTTCGTAAATGGCGTGATGGTACGTAATCTATCGGCCGATGGTTTCAAATCGGCTATTGAACGGGCACTTAAAAAATAGCGGCCAATCACTTGATACTACGGATTTTATTTATGCGTTTATTACTCTTGCTCTTTACCGTTTCATTGGGCATCGGCTGCTCGGCCTCGCCTACGCCCCCAAACAAGGCAAATGTAAATGCTGCCAAGCCCGCAGCACTGCCCGTCTATGGCTACGAGGTTGTAAAAGCGTATCCGCACGACCCGAAGGCATTTACCGAAGGGTTATTTTTTTACGACGGTTTTCTCTACGAGAGCACCGGCACTCAGCCGCGCAGTCCTTCCACTCTGCGCAAAGTGGATATCGAGACCGGAAAGGTCGTCCAGAAATGGGAACTCCCGCGAGAGGACTTTGGCGAGGGCATCTCCATGATCGGCGATAAGATCTATATGCTCACGTGGAAAGGCGGCTTGGGCCGTGTTTTTGATGCCAAAACATTTAAGCTGTTAAAGGAGTTTAACTATCAGGGCGACGGCTGGGGAATGACCACCGACGGCACCAACTTGTATCTCACGCAGAGCACGCATGTGATAAAGGTAATGGACCCCGAAACCTTTAAGACCGTCAAAACCATCCCCGTAATGCGCGAGGACGGCAAGCCGCTCATGCAGATCAACGAACTCGAATGGATCAAGGGCGAGATATGGGCAAACGTATGGCACTCTGAGGACAAGGACATTCTCGGCAAGCCAAATTACATCGCCCGCATCGACCCGGCTACCGGCAAACTGCTCGGCTGGATCAATCTGGCCGGCATATCGCCCGACGACCAGGGCGGGTCTCAACAGGACGAAAACACATTGAACGGGATCGCCTATGACGCGGGCAGCGACCGCATCTTCGTGACCGGCAAGCAATGGAAAAAGCTTTACGAGATCAAGCTAAAATCGCCTCAAGGACAATGACCGAAGCCCACATAACATTTATGAAACGGGCTATCGAGCTCGCCCGCGAAGGCGTGGATCGTAACGAGGGTGGCCCATTTGGCTGTGTGATCGTCCGTGACGGCCGCATAGTCGGCGAAGGTAATAACCGAGTTACCTCGACCAACGACCCGACCGCCCACGCCGAGATCGTAGCGATCCGCAACGCTTGCAGCAGTCTCGGCTCGTTTCAGCTAGACGGCTGTACGATTTACACATCCTGCGAGCCGTGCCCCATGTGTCTCGGGGCGATCTACTGGTCACGCCCCGCCGCTATATTTTATGCGGGAACCCGCGAAGACGCCGCTACGGCGGGCTTTGACGACGAACATTTTTACAACGAACTCGAAAAACGAAACGACGAACGCGAATTGCGGATGGTAAACCTGCATCGCGAAGGGGCGCAGGCCGTATTTCGTGATTGGGCCGCGAAAACCGACAAGACCGAGTACTAGACAACGATGTCGAATAACTATCTCTACCTGCTGCTCGCCGTTCTGGCGGGTGCGATGATGCCGACACAGGCCGCCACCAATAACAAGATGGCGACCGTTGTCGATAGTCCTATACCCGCGGCCTTCATCTCGTTTTTTATCGGCACCGTCGCGTTGTTTGTTTATGTAATTGCGTCGGGCACACCGATCGGCAATCTGGCCTCGGTAAAGGATGCTCCGCCGATCGCGTGGGTCGGCGGCCTGCTCGGAGCCTTTTTCGTCACAATGACCGTTTTGCTCGCCCCTCGCCTAGGCGTAGCGATGACCTTTAGCCTTATTATTGCCGGACAAATGCTCGTCACGATAGTAATCGATCATTTCTGGCTTCTCGGCGTTCCTGTTCAGCAAGTCAGCTTTCAGCGAATCGCCGGAATATGATTAGTCACGGCTGGAGTTGTTTTGATTCGAAGGTTTTAAGAACTAAAACCACAGATTGGCACAGATAAACACGGATTGATAAAAGATATGACTCACATTTTCTGAATCGAATCTGTGTTCATCCGCCTTATCTGTGGTTTCATCTTTCTTCTGTTTTAGATTTAGATGATCAAATTCATTCTAAATGACAACGATATCGAAACCGACCAGCCGTCCGGCTCGACGGTGCTCGACTTTGTCCGATATCACAAAAACCTAAAAGGCACCAAGA
>JAYVDQ010000625.1:0-2245 GCA_043749325.1 Chloracidobacterium sp.
CTTGCCGAAACCTTTTTCGGAAACGGACAGGATCTTCTCGGTGCCCTCGGGCGAAACCGCACAAACCGAGACCACGAAATCACCCTTGCGCAGATTAACGCCACGGACGCCGCGAGCGACGCGGCCCATCGGACGAACGTCCGACTCGTTAAACTTCACGGCCATGCCGTCGTGCGTGGCGATAAATATTTGCCGTTTGCCGTCGGTACGGATGATGTCGAGCAGCTCGTCGCCTTCGTCGATATTGATCGCGTTGATGCCTGTCTGGCGAATATTCTGGTAATCGGCGAGCGAGGATTTTTTTATCACGCCGTTCCTGGTCACCATCGTCAGATATATCTCCTCGGCAAAATCACGAACCGGCATTACCGCAACGAGTTTACGCTCGGATGAGAGCTGCACAAGATTGACGACGGCCTTGCCGCGTGCCGACGGATCGGCCTCGGGTATCTCGTGGACCTTCATCTTAAAGACCTGGCCGTCATCCGTGAAGATCATTAGATAAGCATGTGTCGAAGCGATAAACAGGTGCTCGACAAAATCCTCGTTCTTGGCCTTCGCACCCAAACGGCCTTTGCCGCCGCGTCCTTGTTTCGAATAGGCCGCAACCGGCGTACGTTTGATGTACCCGGCGTTTGTCACCGTAATCGCAACGTCCTCGTCAGGAATTAGGTCCTCGATGCTCAGCTCGACGCCTGCATCGACAATGACCGTGCGGCGGGCATCGCCGTAAACGCGTTTGACCTCGACCAATTCGTCGGTGATGACCTGGCGGAGAACACTCTCGTTTTCGAGAATATTTTCAAGCTCTGCCATGTACTTGATAATCTCGGCGTACTCGTCGAGTATCTTTTGGCGTTCGAGAGCCGACAGTCTCCGAAGTTGGAGATCGAGGATTGCCTGGGCCTGAATGTCGCTGAATTCGAGGCTCTTCATGACCTTTTCGAGGTCTTTTAGAAACTCAGATTGCGACTTGCCGCCCGAAATGCCGCGCCATGCCGAAACCTCGCCGGTCGTCGCCAAATTGGCCGTCAACCACAATTTTGCTTCATCAACCGAACGCGAGCTTCGGATAAGCGGAATGATATAATCCAGCGCGTCGATGGCTTTATTCAAGCCTTCTAAAATGTGGGCACGAGCCCGAGCTTTGCGAAGGTCAAATTCGGTTCGGCGGCGAACGACCTCACGCCGAAATTCGACAAAAGCCTCGAGCATCTGCTTGAGTGTTAGCACTTTAGGCTGGCCATCGACGATCGCGATGTTTATGATGCCAAAGGACGACTGCATCGGCGTCAGCTTGTAGAGCTTGTTGAGAATGACCTGCGGTATGGCATCGCGTTTTAGCTCGATGACGATGCGCATGCCCTCGCGATTCGATTCGTCGCGGATCTCCGAGATGCCGTCGAGCCGCTTTTCGTGAACAAGCTCGGCGATCTTTTCGATCAGACGTGCCTTGTTTACCTGGTAAGGCAATTCGGTGACGACAACGGCGTCCCGGACACGGTCGCCGCGTCCGATCTCGTCTATGCCGGCACGGGCACGAACCTGAATAATACCGCGCCCTGTTTTATACGCACGATGTATCTCTTCGCGGCCATAGATAAATCCCGCAGTCGGAAAATCAGGGCCGGGAACGATCTTGATAAGCTCGTCATCCGTGATTTCAGAATTTTTGATCAGCTCGATAGTCGCCTCGAGGATCTCGGTCAGATTATGCGGCGGGATTTTCGTCGCCATGCCGACCGCGATGCCCTCGGAACCGTTTACAAGCAGTAGCGGTATGCGGGTCGGCAAAACCTTTGGCTCGGAGAGCGATTCGTCGTAGTTGGGCTGGAAATCGACGGTCTCCTTGTTGATGTCGTCGAGCACCTCGTTCGTGATCCTGGCGAGACGGACCTCGGTGTAACGCATCGCGGCCGGATTGTCACCGTCGATCGAACCAAAATTTCCCTGCCCGTCAACCAGCGTGTACCGCATCGAGAAATCCTGCGCCATACGCACTACCGAGTCGTATATCGCCGAATCGCCGTGCGGGTGATATTTACCCATCACGTCGCCGACCGCGCGGGCCGATTTGCGATACGGCTTACCGGCGGTGTTTCCCTGCTCGTACATGCCGAAAAGTATCCGGCGATGGACGGGCTTGAGGCCGTCGCGGACGTCCGGCAGAGCACGGCCGATGATGACCGACATTGCATAGTCGAGATACGACCGCCGCATTTCGTCTTCGATATTTATCTGGTTG
>JAYVDQ010000626.1:0-2323 GCA_043749325.1 Chloracidobacterium sp.
AGCCCGCGCTTAAGCAAGGGCGTATTGCGCAACTTGAGTGTTAAGCCCTTACTGACGTGCGGGCTTCTGCATTCGATGATTAACAAATTTATGAGCGAATTAAACGTAAAATACGGCGGAAACGAACGCGTCATCCCTGCGCCCGCGACGGTTGCGGATGCAATCAAGGCATTTGACCGCGACGGTTTGAAGAAAGCTCTTGCCGCGAAAGTTAACGGCGAGGAAGTCGATCTGAATCGCGAATTGACCGCGACGGACAAAGTTCTCTCGATCGAGCCGGTCACGGCTGATTCGCGTGACGGGCTTGAGCTTATTCGTCATTCGACCGCTCATTTGCTGGCGGCGGCGTTGCTTGACCTGTTTCCAGGGACGAAGCTCGGCGTCGGGCCGGCTCTGATGGAAGACCCGCGTTACGGCTATTACTACGATGTTATTGCTCCGCGGCAACTGACCGAGGCCGATCTGCCCGTCATCGAAAAGCGGATGAAAGCGATGGCCAAGCAAAATCTGGTTTATCGCCGCGAGATCGTCGAAAAGGCTGCGATCCTCGAATTATTTAAGGGCCGTGACGAACCGCTCAAGTGTGAATTGATCGATGAAAAGGCGACCGACACTGCCAGTATCTATCACATCGACAATTCGCCGTTTATTGATTTTTGCCTTGGCCCGCACGTACCGCATACGGGTAAATTGCAGGCGTTTAAGCTTCTCGCTCTATCAGGAGCATACTGGAAGGGTGACGCCGAGCGTGAGCAGATGCAGCGTATCTATGGAACCGCGTTTGCCAAACAGGAAGAACTCGACGCGTGGCTTTTGCAGCGTGAAGAGGCTGAAAGACGCGATGATCGCAAACTTGGAAAACAGCTTGACCTGTTTTCGATCGACGACGACTACGGCCAGGGATTGATCCTGTGGCATCCGAAAGGCGGCATTGTCCGCATGGAGATGGAGCGTCTGCTCAAGGAAGAGTTGGAGAAGCGTGGGTATAGCTTTGTGTTTACGCCGCACATCGCGAAGCGTCAGCTTTGGGTGACCAGCGGCCACGAAGGCAATTATTCCGATTCGATGTATGCTCCGACGAGCATTGAGGACGAAGAATATCGCCTCAAGCCGATGAATTGTCCGTTTCACATAGGTATTTACAAATCCAGCCCTCGTAGCTACCGCGATCTGCCGCAGCGTTATTCCGAAATGGGCACTGTTTATCGTGCCGAGCTTTCAGGAACGCTCCACGGCCTGATGCGTGTTCGCGGGTTTTCGGTCGATGACGCACACCTTTTTGTGCGGCCGGATCAGGTCCACGCCGAGGTGGCGGATTGTCTCGATTTTGCGATCAAAGTTTTTGAGACCTACGGTTTCGACAAGGTCAAATTTGAGCTGTCGGTTCGCGGCGGAGCAGAAAACAAAGGCTATCTCGGTTCCGACCAAGATTGGATCGCCGCCGAAGATCAGCTTGCGAGTGCTCTGAAAGAGCGAAATATCTCGTACGAACGTATCGAGGGCGAGGCCGCGTTTTACGGGCCGAAGATCGACATCAAGATCGAAGACGCCATCGGCCGCGTTTGGCAACTTGGGACAATCCAACTAGATTTTAATCTTCCCGAGCGGTTTGAACTCGAATACACGGGAGAAGACAATCAGAAACATAGACCGTTTATGATCCACCGGGCGTTGTTTGGCTCGATCGAGCGATTCTTTGGTGTACTGATCGAACACTACGCCGGTGCGTTCCCGCTGTGGCTCGCTCCGGTGCAGGTTGTTGTGCTGCCGATCACAGACCGGATCAACGATTACGCAAATCAGGTTGCGGCTGAATTGCGGGAAGCCGGTTTCAGGGTGGAATCGAACACGATTTCTGATAAAATCGGTGCTAAGATACGAGATGCTCAAATGCAGAAGATTCCTTATATGCTCGTTTTGGGCGATAAGGAATTAGAGGACGGCACGGTGGCAGTGCGTGAGAGAAAGCAAGGCGACATCGGTGCGATGACGCTGGCGGAATTTAAGGAGAAGATCGCGGCCGAAAAGGCCAGCCGCAGTCTTTAATTAGAGGGCCAATTACCAAGGGAGGCATTTATCGCAAGAAGATTTGGTGGAAATAGATTTAAGCCGCGGTTTCGTGAGCCGCTGCACCGTACCAACGAACGTATACGCGTTCCGTCGGTAAGAGTTGTGACAGAGGACGGCGAGCTTTTTGGCGTAATGGACACGCGTGACGCGATCCAGGAAGCGCGAAATCGCGGCATCGACCTCGTCGAGATCGCCCCTAAGGCACAACCACCCGTCTGCAAGATGATCGACTATGGCAAATTTCTCTATGAGC
>JAYVDQ010000627.1:0-10253 GCA_043749325.1 Chloracidobacterium sp.
GTTTCTGATCTGCGTCATCGCTTGGTGAAACGGCAATTCCTTTGGCGGCGTGGTCTGCTTTGTCTGTAGATACCATACAAAGACCAACGCGCTCGAAATTATCATCAGCCACAACAGAACTTGTTTTGCCTTAGAACTCAATTTATAGCCTCCAAATCAACCTTCACCAGTACATCTAACAACTGCTCTTTGATGAAAATTGCCATCCGGACGTTGTTTTCAAAGCACGCCTGCCCGGGAATCACGTGCCAACCTTTGATTTTAGTTGGCTTGGCGTCAATTTTCAACCTTATTTTCTTCATAAACCAGTTTGCCGCCTGATTTAATTACGCGAGCACCGCCCGGCAATTGCGCCGTCCGCCCGCTTTTGGCGCTCAATATCAAACGAGCTACGGCTTCGATATGTTTCAGCTCGAGCCCGCGAGTCGTTCCACGACGCTGCCTAAGCCAAGCCCGGATAGTGTTTTGACGCTCGTTTTGATCCAGAAGTTTTAGATCTTTTAATACTAAGTGGTCGTTTTTTTGAGTTTCGTAAGCAGGTTCATCCCGCTCGGAAACGTCAGCCATAAGCGCCGCTGTCTGAGCCAGCGTGTCGATAATTCTAGGATTAAAATCCTCAAGAAGCGGCAGGAGTATCTTGCGGATACGGACGCGTTTGAATGCAGTGTCCTCATTCATCGTGTCATACCGGTATTCGACTTCGCATTCATGGCAGAACCCCTCGGTATCCACGCGTTTAGCCCAGTTTAGCAACGGACGAATGAGAAGAGGAGACGAGGCGAACAGGAGAGGAGGAGTATTGGCACCAAAGGGTCCCGTTTCTTTCGCCTCTTCACCTCTTCTCCTCTTCCCTTCTTCCAAAATCCTGACCGCCTTCATTCCCGACAATCCATCCCGCCCGCTCCCCCGGATCAAATTCATAAGAAACGTCTCCGCCTGATCGTTGATCGTGTGGCCTGTTGCGATGGCAAACGCTTGGACGTTTTCTGCTGTCCGAGCGAGAAAATCGTAGCGCGCCGTTCGGGCGTTCTGCTCGAGATTGCCGTCATGCGGAATATCGCCGTGGCCGACGGCGAGTTCGACGCCGAGCCTCATCGCCAAGCCCCGGACATATGCCTCATCCGCGTCGCTCTCGTCACCGCGAAGTTTGTGATTGAAATGGGCCGCGACGATGCGATGCCCGAGCTTTTTCTGCCCGACGAGATCACGCAATGCGAGCAGCAAACTTACCGAATCCGCCCCGCCCGAAACCGCGGCGACAACAGTCTCACCGGCGAACGGCAGACCGAGCCGCCGCCACTCGGTAATTAAGTTGCGAACAAATGCGTGCACAAAGAAATTATAGCCGCAAAAAGGCGCATAAGTCGCAAAAGTAAGACCTTTCTGAATTCCCTGGTTTTGCGTTTCTTGCGCCTTTTTTGCGGCTATTTACCTTCGTGTTCCGGTTTGTAGGCGACGCGTTTCTGGATAAGCATGGTAAGACGCGACGTACAGATGAGTTTGCCTTTGTCGTTGGTTATGTCGATCTTCCACACGTTCATCGTGCGTCCTGTGTGAAGCGGTTTTGCCTCGATGGTTATTATCCCCTTGCTCACCGCCCTTAGATGATTGGCGTTTATCTCGATCCCGACCGGCGTTACTTTTGTAAGGTCCGCACCGGCGACAACGCCGATCGATGCTGCCGTTTCGCACAGGTAAAGAGAAACACCGCCATTCATGATGCCGACGTATTGATGCACCTTTGGCGTTACCTCCATCGTCATCACGACGCGTGCCGCACTCGCTACCTCGATCTTGACGCCAAGGAATTGGAAGAGTTCATTGCGAGCGACATCCTCGATAAGTCCGGCTTTATCCATTTATTTTTTGAGGTATTCTTTCGCGGCGGCGAGTGCCTCTGCCACGCGCACTGGCGCAGTTCCGCCAACGGCATTTTTGGCGGCAAGCGTCACATCGAGGCTTAACGCATCGGCAACGTCACTTTCTATCGCGGGCGAAAATTCCTGCAATTGTTCGAGCCTTAGCTCGTGAAGTTCCTTGCCTTCACCGATGGCATAAAGCACCGCGTTGCCGACAGTTTCGTGGGCCATGCGGAACGGTACGCCTTTCTTTACAAGATAGTCGGCCAATTCGGTAGCATTTAGATAACCCTTTGTCGCCGCGTCGCGCGTTCGGTCTTCATTTAAAATCGCGTTTTCGAGAACGATGGCCGCCGCTCGCAGTGATATCTGCACAGTATCGACCGTATCAAAAACTGCCTCTTTGTCCTCCTGCATGTCCTTGTTATAGGCGAGCGGGAGGCCCTTGAGCGTTGCAAGCAATGACATTTGGTGACCAAAAACGCGTCCCGCCTTCCCGCGAAGCAGCTCGAGAGCGTCCGGATTTTTCTTTTGCGGCATCAGACTCGATCCGCTTGAAACGGCGTCGCTCAATGAAACGAAACCAAATTCGGTCGCGCAATAAATAATAAGATCCTCCGCCAGGCGAGAGAGATGTACCATGATCAGCGAACACGCGCCCGTAAATTCGACCGCAAAATCGCGGTCTGAAACCGCGTCGAGACTATTCGCCGAAACGCCATCAAAACCGAGCTCTTTCGCAACAGTCTCGCGGTCGATCGGAAATCCCGTCCCAGCCAGAGCCCCGGCACCAAGCGGCATAACATTGGCGCGTTTCATTGCGTCGGCGAGCCTTTCCCGATCGCGTTTTAGCATTTCGAAGTACGCGAGGCACCAATGTGTAAACATCACCGGCTGCGCCCGCTGTAGATGGGTGTAACCAGGCAGAATTGCTTCCTCATGCCGTTCGGCGAGTTTAATAAGCGCCGATTGCAGGTCGCGGATATGAGCGCAGATCGAGTCCGCTTCGTATCGGATCCATAAGCGGAATGCAGTCGCAACCTGGTCGTTGCGGCTACGGCCGGTGTGCAACTTGCGCCCCGTGTCGCCGATAAGCTCGATAAGTTTGCCCTCGATGAACGAATGTACATCCTCGGCAGAAGAATCGTCGAAATATTTGTCGTTTAGAGCCTCCTGTTCGAGGAGATGGCCGAGGCCGTCGACCATCGCTTTGCGTTCCTTGTCGGTAATAACACCCGCTTTCCCCAGCCCATTCGCGTGCGCAATGCTGGCGCTAACATCCGCAGCAAAAAGCCGCCGGTCGAATCGAAACGAATTGTTGAATTCGGCAAAGGTCTCGTCCGGCTTTTCCGTAAACCTTCCACCCCAAAGTTGGCCTGATTTGGTCATTTACACCTCCGTGCGGATATAATTGTAGCTTGGATTTGTCAGAACCGGGAGCGGTAGCGACCGGGTTCTTTCGCCTCTAACCAAAAATGAGTAAAAAAATTAACAAAGTTGTGCTGGCATATTCGGGCGGGCTTGACACATCGGCCATGCTGCTGTGGCTCAAAGAGACTTATGACTGCGAGGTCGTCTGCTATTGTGCCGATGTCGGCCAGGGCGAAGAATTGAGCGGGCTTGAGGAAAAGGCTCTCGCGACCGGGGCTTCAAAGCTCTATGTCGAGGATCTGCGTGAGGAATTTGTAAAGGATTTTGTCTGGACCGCCGTCAAGGCAAATGCTTTGTACGAGGGCGTTTACCTGCTCGGCACGAGCCTCGCGCGCCCCGTTATTGCTAAACGCCAAATAGAGATCGCTGCAAAAGAAGGTGCCGATGCAGTGGCGCACGGCGCGACCGGCAAGGGCAACGACCAGGTGCGTTTTGAGCTCACGTATTACGCCTTGCAGCCGGATATCAAGGTCATCGCGCCATGGCGCGAATGGGAATTTAAGGGCCGAGCCGACCTGATAGCGTATTGCACGAAACACGGCATTCCGGTCACGGCGACTGCCGAAAAGCCATACTCGATGGATCGCAATCTGATGCACATCAGCTACGAAGGCGGTATTCTCGAAGACCCGTGGGCAGCTCCGCCGGAGAACATTTTTCTGCTGACCAGGTCGCCGGAAAACGCCTCTAACACGGCCCAGGAGATCACTCTTACATTCGAAAAAGGCGAACCAGTCGCGGTCGATGGCGAAAAATACGGAGCCGTCGATCTGCTCACCAAGCTCAATTTTATTGGCGGCGCGCACGGCATCGGCCGCGTGGATTTGGTTGAGAACCGCTTTGTCGGTATGAAATCGCGCGGCGTGTACGAAACTCCGGGCGTCACGATCTTACAAACCGCCCACCGCGCGCTCGAATCGATAACTATGGACCGCGAGGTCATGCGCCTGCGCGATTCACTCGGAACG
The DNA here is from genome assembly GCA_043749325.1 of Chloracidobacterium sp. GTDB lineage: Bacteria > Acidobacteriota > Blastocatellia > Pyrinomonadales > Pyrinomonadaceae > OLB17. The sequence goes on from JAYVDQ010000627.1 coordinate 4,259, forward strand.
AAGTTTGCCGAGTCCGTCTATTACGGTTTCTGGTTCGCACCAGAATTCGAGATCTTAAAATCAATGGTTGATCAGACGCAAGAGGTGGTCAATGGCGATGTCCGGTTAAAACTCTATAAAGGCAACGTTACTGTATCGGGGCGTAAATCGCCCAATTCGCTTTATAACGAGCGTGTGGTCACATTTGAGGACGACGCCGGAGCCTACGACCAGCACGACGCCGAGGGGTTTATTAAGTTGCAGGCATTAAGATTGAGATTACGAAAAATGGACTAGACGGCGGACTAGAATGCAATCAGCGACGAAAATTTCCGTTTGGCTCTTTTTGATAACTTTTGCACTTATCTTCTATGGACTGGGTGCTTCCTTTGTAGAAAGCTTTGTCAACTACCCGACGTGGCCGCTGATCGGCGTGGCAGAGTTTCGCGCTTATCATCAGGCCATCAGCCCGCTGGTCATCGGCTACATGGTTGTTCCTATGGTCATAACTACCGTCTTGACTATCTTGCTAGTGTGGTTTCGGCCTGCACCCGTTCCCGCCTGGGCGATTTGGCTTTCGGTCATTCTCCAGATCCTCGTTTGGGTTTCGACTGCCGCTATCCAGCTGCCAATTCAGTTTCAGCTGAGTAGTAACGGATTATCACTGCCGCTGATCGAGCGGTTGATTTTCACCAATTTGTGGTTACGAAAGGTGCCGCAGGTCATCAACATTATCCTATTCTTATGGATGATGTCTTTACTGCTGCGAGTGAACTATAAACGCGATGCGGAAGCCTAAGTAGCCGCAAAGAGGCGCAAAAAAAGAGAGACCGTTGAAGGCCTCTCTTTTTTTGCGTTTCTTGTGCCTTTTGTGGCTATTAACTAACCTAAATACCCCCGGAATTTTTCCTTAGTCGCGGTGTAATTAGGAAACACTTTTGCAAGATCCTTGCTTCCCATGTGTTTGAAAGCCGCTTCGGCAAAGACATCACGAAAATCGGTCGTGACGTCGAGATCACGGCCTTCGTAAAGCTTATCGTTTTTTAGGCCCTTGAAATCGCCATAAACCTTGCCGCCTTTGACCGAGTTGCCGAGAATAAACATCGTATTCGCGTGTCCATGATCCGTTCCGCGGTTTCCGTTTTCCCTGGCAGTACGTCCAAATTCGGACATGGTAAGCAAGACCACATCGTCCATCCGCTTTCCGAGGTCAATGTTAAATGCTGCGATTGCCGACGAGAAATCACGCAGCAGATTAGCAAGCTGGCCGCGGCCATTTCCTTCGTTGACGTGGGTGTCCCATCCGCCGACTTCGGTAAAGGCCACCTCGAGTCCTACCCCGGCCTTAATCAACTGCGCGATCTGCATCAACGAGCGTCCAAGCTGAGTTGTCGGATAGACAGCTCCGTTTTCGGGTTTGTACTGAGCAGGATTTGCCTGTTTCAGATAATTAACGGCTTGGAATGTTTCTTTGCCGGTCTCGCCCAGGCTGTCCTTGGCGTTTTCCTGATACAGGCCCTCAAATCCGCCCGACATATTCTGTGAATATATGCCGGCCTTGACCGAAAAATCCGCCAGATTCGTCATCGCTACCGACGGGGCCCGGCCGTAAAGCGAACGAGGCGTTTGCTGCGTCATCGCAACGGCACGGAATGGCGAATCGTCCTTTGCGGCACTCGCCTGAAGCACCCGGTTGAGCCACCCGTCACGGGTCCCCTTGTTTCCCGGCGTTCCTGACTCCATGTAGTCCTGGGCGTCAAAATGCGAGCGTGTATTGTCGGGCGAGCCGGCCGCCGTTAAAACCGCGAGCTGTCCACTCTTCCATAACGCCTCGAACGGCTTCATTGCGGGATTGAGCCCGAAATGCCCGTCAAGATCGATCGCCCCGTCCGCTTGTCCGGGTTTGGCGACCGCAATTGTCGGCCGCAGGTTGTAATATTCGCTGTCGCCGTGCGGCACGAGCACATTTAGCCCATCAACGGCGCCGCGCTGAAATATCGTAACCAAAACCTTTTTCTTGCCATAGCCCTTTACCGCGGACTGGGCCGCCGCAAACTGATGCAAAAAATCCGGTGCCATGGCCATCAGGCCAAAACTCGCAACCCCAACACCGCTCGATTTCAAAAAATATCGTCTATCCATAAATGCTTACCTCTGATAAAAGAATTATCTAACCACAACGTTAGACGTCCGCTCCCGGCAAATGGTCAATTTTTTTAATTTTGCATTTGAAAAGCTGTAATAATAGATTAATGGTGTAACAATGCGTGAAGAACTGGTAAATCTGATCCTTGAAAGGCTAAATCGCGAGGCGCAAAAGATCGCCGCCGATTTTGCGGCCGAAAAGGATGTTGCAACACATTTTTGCGCGATCGACGATCTCCTCCCTCAGGATGTTGCGCGCAAGATCGCAGATTCCTTTCCCGACGAAAGTGAGATGCGGCTGATGAAGAGTTTTCGCGAGCACAAATACACCTCAAAATCGCTTGATAAATATGATCCCGTAATCGCCGACATTACATTTGCTTTTCAGGACAAGCGCATAATCGACAAGGTCGCAACTCTGACCGGCATCCGCGAAGCGTCGGGCGACCCGCACCTGTACGCGGGCGGCATCAGCGCGATGCAACGCGGACATTTCCTAAATCCGCATATCGACAATTCGCACGACAGCGAGCAGCAATATTACCGCGTGCTAAATCTGCTCTATTACATCACGCCTGGTTGGCGACCCGAAAACGGCGGCAATCTTGAGCTTTGGGACGAAAAGGTGACGCGGGCCGTAGAGATCCCCAGCCTGTTCAACCGGCTCGTGTTGATGTCAACAAACGACAAATCATGGCACTCGGTTAGCAAAGTAAAAGCCGATGCCGCACGCCGCTGCATATCGAATTACTACTTCTCTCCGCACAGCCCAAATGGTTACGAAACCAGCCATGTTACATATTTTATGGCCCGGCCCGAACAGAAACTTCGTCGGATCGTCTCAAAACTCGACGGTGATCTGAGAATGGCTTTGAGAAAGGTGAAGAAAGATGGTTTTGCCAAAAAAGACCTGTTCGAGCGCGACGGAAAATAGATTATATCGTTCCAGGCAGAACAGGCAATCATTGAATAATTATCTCATCGACAAAAATATAGGCATTCCCGCCTGCTCCCGGATGCCATGCTGGAATTTTGCCAAGATTGTATGCGTGGATGCGGACATATCTCGCTTTGACCGCTGAGATCGCCTGGACGTAATCACGATTTTTCGGCTCCATGTCGGTCGTGTCGATATCGGTCTTTATGTCGGCAACCTTCGTAAAATTAACCCCGTCTGCCGATACATCAACTTCGACATGCGTCGGCATCCAGATCCACGAACGCGCCACCTGCAGAAATCCGCCGCCGACCTTTTTGACTTCAGTTTCTTTTTGCAGATCGACCGTCGCGATAAAATCCTGCCCCTGGTAACCCTGCCATTCTCCGCTCGCAAAATTGACCGTCCCGCGAATGCCGTCGATGAGACCTTCGTCACCTCCGCCGGTGTACTGGCGGCCATAGTGGGACGCGATCTTGACGGTCCAGTCGTTCGGCCTTTTGCGAAATGTTGTATCGAACCACATACTGCTGTTCTTGCCGTCTGCGCTGAATGCGATTCCGACGATCCGGCTCGATTCGGAGATAGAGAACGGCTCGGTGTAGAGTTTCGTTGAGGCCGTGCCCGGCGGCTTCGTGTCTGTGCCAATGCTGTAATAGATCTTGGCATTCGGCGTCAACGTAGAAAGCCTGATACTCGTCCTTTCAGCAAATTTGCGCTCACCTTCAATTAGCGGAACCGCTATAAACGTATCATTCTCAGCCTCTACATTGGGACGCTTCTGAGGGCGAGCCATGACATTGCGTTGTGGCTGGCTCGTCAGGTCAAATTCCAGAACGCCGCCTTTGATCATCTCCTCATGAGCGAAAAATGGTTCCAACAGAACGCGCCCGTTGATCCTGGCAGCACTTACATATTCATTATTCCTGGAGTTGAGCGGCGCTTTTATGACAAAGGTCCTGCCGTTTTCCAGGTTTATGCGTGCTTCCTTGAACAACGGAGCACCCAGCGCATAATCCGGCTCACCCGGCGCCACCTCGTACATACCCAGAGCGCTCATTACGTACCAGGCCGACATCTGGCCGCAATCCTCGTTGCCAATGAGGCCGTCGGGCGTGGGTTTGTAAAATTCGTCCATTATTTTCCGAACAAGTTTTTGGGTCTTCCAAGGCTCGCCGGCGTAATCGTACAGATACGCGATATGATGCGAAGGCTCGTTGCCGTGAGCGTATTGGCCGATCAGACCGGTAATATCGGGCTGCTCCCGTCCGGCGAGTTTATCCTTGGTGTTAAAAAGCTCGTCGAGCTTTGCGGCAAATTTCTCGCGGCCCCCCTGCAACTCCATCAAACGGTTTATATCCTGCGGAACAAAGAATGAATAGACCCAACTGTTTCCCTCGGTAAAGTTAAAAGTCACCTCGTTCGGTGCAAAAGGCGTTACGAAGCCGCCATTCTTTTTTGGCCGCATAAAGCCGGTTTCGGGATCAAAGAGATTCTCGAATGAGCGCGCACGAGCATGGTATTTTTGGTAATCGGCGGCGTACTGCCGTTCCGGCTCGGCACTTTGAAGCATCTTGTTGGTGGTCTGTAGCCAGGCCTCATAACGCCTGGCCATGATGCTCGACATTTGGGCGATACACCAGTCGTCATAGGCGTATTCGAGCGTCTTTGAGACCGATTCGTTCTCGTCCTCCATTGAGATATAGCCGCGTTTTTTATAAGCGGCGAGGCCGTCGCGGTCGAGCTCGGCAGAGTGTTTCGCTGCTTCGTATGCTTTTAGATAGTCAAAGCCCTTTATGCCCTTTGCCATCGCGTCGGCGATGACCGAAACGGCGTGGTAGCCGATCATGCAGTCGGTCTCGTTGCCCGCCAGCTCCCAAACTGGCAGCCGTCCGCCCTGCTCGTATTGGCGGACAAAGGTATTGATAAAATCGACCGTCCGCTTTTGGTCGATGATCGTATAAAGCGGATGCGCCGCTCGAAAGGTGTCCCAAAGCGAAAATACCGTGTACTCGCTCGAACCGGCTTTGCCCGCGTTATATTCTTGCCAGCTATGCGGATCTTGCAAACGAGATGCAGAGGCCCGACCGTTAGGGAGGGCGTAAGCCGCGGGTTGAGTGTTAAGCCCTTGCTGACGCGCGGGCTTCTGCATCGCGCCGCCGCCGCCGCCATTGGCGATGTTGTGTATTTTCTTGTCATGACCCAGATACGACCCGTCAACATCCTGAAAGATATTCGGCTGGATCATTGTGTGATACAGCGCCGTGTAAAACGCCGTCGTCTGAGCATCCGTCCCGCCTGAAACCTCGATCTTCGAAAGCTCTTTGTTCCACGCTGCTTTCGCATCCGCCCGAACCTTGTCAAAATCCCATCCGGGAAGCTCGGCGGCGAGATTCTTGCGGGCGCCTTCGATGGAGACGGGTGAAAGAGCGACTTTTAACAAAACTTTTTCGCCCTCGGCGGTCTTAAATCTAAACGCGAGCCTTTGAATAACGACGTTTACGCCAACGCGTGTTTGCGTGTTCTCAATACCGACAACGCTGGTCGGGTTCGCGAAAGGATCGTGAACAGGGTGCCACTGGGCGGTCTGAAAAGGTTTTGAGAATTCAGCGACATAGTAAATAATTTGATCTTTCGCCCACGACGATGACCTCCGAAATCCTTCGACCTGATTGTTGCCGACCGTTTTAAACGACGAGTCCAGCGATTTGTCTCGCCACGCAAGGTCGAGAATTATATTTGATTCATCGGACTTAGGAAACGTATAGCGGTGAAGCCCCACCCGCGTTGTGGCCGTCATCTCGGCGAGTATTCCATCATCGTCAAGATTGACCGAATAAAACCCGGGCTCGGCTTTTTCATTTGCGTGTGAGAATTTCGAGGCATATCCGTTGACCGACTTATCGCCTTCTTTCGCAAAAAACTGCGTCTCGC
>JAYVDQ010000628.1:0-8198 GCA_043749325.1 Chloracidobacterium sp.
ATACGCCGAGGGTCGCTTAGGAACGCAAACAGTTGACCTAAAAGATGTTGACCGCATCATCGCCATCGGCTCCGACCGTATGATGAACGGCGTCCGCGAGGCCCGGCACACAACGCTAAAGCCGTTTCTGAACGAGGAACACACCGCCATCGGCTCGATCAACTCGCCTATGCAATGCATGATGAAAGAGGTCTGTGCCCAGTGCCTACAGCGTCACGTCAATCCGCACACCGGCGAGGAATTCTTTGTCTTCTCATGCTTTAACCAGGACCAGCACTTGGATTTTGTCGATTTCAAAAACCTGAACGAACGGCTGCGGGCAAACAGCATTCAGGAAAAACTGACGAATCTATGGCTGGATCGGGCTTTCAAATCAATTGACAGTGGTACGGGACATGCCGGATAATATGGGCGTACATTGTGTGTACACAATGTGGTGAGGTAAAATGCTTACAACCAAAGAAAATCGAGCGACCCGTTTTAGCATTCGTGCAACGGCTAAACAAAAAGAGCTGATCTCGCGCGCCGCCGCGAGACGAAGTCAGTCTATCAGCGAGTTTGTGCTCGAGAACAGCATTGCTGCAGCCGAGGGGCTTGAGCTTGATGTTGCACATTTTGTCTTGAGTCCGGAAAAGTATAGTAAGTTCGTTGCCGCACTCGATGAGCCGCCGCGACCGAATGCTGCGCTTAGAAAACTTTTTTCCGAACCAAGTCTGATAGATGATCCAGTCTCCTAAGTACCGCCCGACTCGGCCACTGAGAAAATCGGATGATCGCAAGTCGTTCGATTGCGGTGTCGATCCTCTAAATCTCTATCTTTCTCAATACGCTCTTCAAAATCAGAAAAAAGATGCCGCCCGCACTTATGTTGTTGTGAATGGAGAAGGGAAGACCGTGGGTTACTATACACTCGTTTACGGATCGATGACTGTGGGAGAAACACCTGAGGAAATATCTTCTGGACACGGTAAATATCCGGTCCCGATAATTTTGATCGCCAGACTTGCCGTTAGTATAGACGAACACGGGAAAGGCCTTGGTAGGTCGTTGGTTCGTGATGCATTGGTTAGATCGGTTAGTGCCGCCGAGATCGCAGGCCTGAGTGCTGTTGTCGTCGATGCAAAAGACGCCGACGCAAAGGCGTTTTATGAAAAGATGGGATTTATTCCTGGACCAGAAGATGAGTTTCAACTATTTATGAAGATGTCGGAGATCAGAGCGTTACTGTCGAACAATTAAAGAGGCTGGTTATCTACGAACCCAATCTTCTATAGGCTTCGCATACTTTCTGAGGACGCGGCTCAACCGGCGAGGAATTTTTTGTATTCTCATGCTTTAATCAGGACCAGCATCTGGATTTTGTCGATTTCAAAAACCGGAACGAACGTCTGCGGGCCAACAGTATTCAGGAAAAACTGACGAACCTTTGGCTGGATAGGGCATTTGGCAACATGGAACGATAGACTGTTTCGCCCAGTAGTGTAATGTTTTGAGTCTATGAGAGACTCTATCCGAATCTGAAGTTGACTTACCTAAGTAAGTTAGGTTACTTATTATTGGTGCAGAAAAAAAAAGAAAAAAAATCTACGAAAACGTTTCCTCTTGAACTCGAGGAAAGTCTTCATAAGTCACTAAAGGTAAAGGCGATTGAAGAGGATAAAACATTGCACTCACTTATAATCGATACGCTTTCGTCTCGCTTGCTAGACAACTCAAAAGCGTCCGGTGAAGGGAAGGACAAACTTCTACGCATAAAATGATAACCGAATTAGAAAATGGTACTCGCGAACGGCCAGCTCTCTACACAAAAGAGTTGCCCGTCCAAATACTGTGTGGTGATGTTCGACAGAAGTTGAAAGAAATTCCAGACAACACGTTTCACACATGTGTGACCTCGCCCCCGTATTGGGGAATGCGAGACTACGATCATAATGGACAGATTGGAGCAGAGGATACACTACCAGAATACATTGAGAGTTTAGTTAATTGCTTTCGGGAAGTACGCAGAGTTCTTCGCGATGACGGCACCTTATGGCTGAATATTGGGAACACATATACTTCGGGAGGAAGGGCTTGGAGAGATAGTGATTCAAAAAATAAGGGCCGGGCCATGTCGTATAGGCCCGACACCCCCGACGGTCTTAAGCCGAAAGATTTGATAGGCGTGGCGTGGATTGCTGCAATGGCCTTGCAGTTAGATGGCTGGTATCTGCGTTCGGATATTATCTGGTATAAACCAAATTGTCAGCCGGAATCTGTAAAAGATAGGGTCACCGTATCACACGAATACTTGTTCATGTTTTCCAAGAATGAGAATTACTTTTTTGACCAAGAAGCAATAAAGGAGATGACAGCCGACGGACGAGGTAAAAAGAACAAACGTTCGGTTTGGTCGATCAATACCGAACCGTGCAAAGAGGCTCACTTTGCCGTTTTCCCGAGAGGGCTGGTACGTCCATGTATTCTGGCAGGGTCTCCGCCAGACGGGCTTGTTCTTGACCCGTTTTTTGGTAGTGGAACAGTTGGCGTAGTTGCGATCGAAACAGGTAGAAATTGCGTGGGGGTTGAAGCCAAACCGGAATACGTGGAAATTGCCAAAAATCGAATCACTGGTGTAACGCCGTCTCTATTTACGGCTTATCCGTAATCGGTGGAAATTCCCAAGTGCAATGAACTAAACAAAGATCTTTTCTAAGTCCTTTGATCTGTAGTTTGCGCTCTCCGCCTCCATCAAAATAAAGCGAGTACAACCTTTCTCCGTTCTCTTCAACATAGCAATAACCCGGCTTTGTATTCTGTAGACTTTCCGTTTTCATTTCAAGGCGCCCTGTTTTGGCTTTCAAAAAGAGTTCCTTGGGCACTTCAACCAATTCGTACTTGTAGGTAGGATTACCTTTCTTCAAGGCCCTAAGAATCAAAATTCTCTGAATTGCGTTCAGGTTTGCCAAAAATTGATCTCTCAACCCGATTAGATCCTTCGGGTCAGAACCCCACTGTCCACCGCCCAATTCCATAAACTTTGAGATATGAATCGTCGCATCTCGGATCGCCTTAGCAGCCTCAGTTTTCAACGAATAACGTTCAGCTTTGATCTCGATATCGTATCCTCTGGCTCCCCGAGGTGCCATCTGAGCTTTGATTTTCGACGCTAACAATACCCGCTCAAGTGCATACTCGAACTTATCCTTCGAGAACGGTTCTCGGGAAAATGCGTGATGCAATCGAAGTACATCACCTAAATCTTGTAGAACCTGCGGGGTGATTAGCGACGACGTGGCGAGTCGAGAAAAGTTCTTTGGTGTCTGGAAGACACCGACAACCGTCTCCACAAGGTGAAGCCTGTAATTAGAAAGTGTTGGTATTGCGGCGATTAGTCGCTCTATTCTCTCTAGCTTTTTCATTCAAACGGACTTTGCAGACGGGTTCTTAACGAATTATTCAGTCTACTCCAAAAACATTTACGAAGGCTAAGTGCAATTCATGTTGTCGTTAAGCATAGACCAACTTAGCAAACGAAGCCTCGATTTGGCCAACAACATTGCCCCGAAGATTTTTGATTAGCGACGGCGACAGATCAGAAAGATCGTCTGTTCCTAAAATTCCCAACTGCCGCAATATCTCAACCGCGATCACGGGTCGTCCGCGATGGTCGTCGCCGTCCTCGACCTTTAGGGCGACGCCGAGGCCGGTTGGCCATTTTTCGAATGGCAGGACACCGCAGAGCCAGACGCCGTCGGCCCCGACCTTTGAAATTATCTTGCCCGGAGCGGCCTGCATAAGCATTGTGTCCAATCTCTCCGTGCCGCCTATGAGTTCGGGGAATTTGACCACTGCCGAAACGATGCGTGTGGCGGCGGATCGGACGGTCGGGTGGAAATTTGCCGGGGCGATCAGATTTGCGAAGCTCTTTGCCATTGCCTCCACGGACACCGCAAAGTTAGGGGCGGCGCAGCCGTCGATGCCGATGGCAATTTCGTTTTCTGGTACGCTGGTGAAATCCGAGACGCATCGCAGGATGCGTTTTTGAACGCGGCTTTCCGGCGAATCGTACGTCGTAATATCGGCGTCTATATGTTTTGCGAGAGCGAGCATCGCGGTGTGTTTGCCGCTGCAATTGTTGTGGAGCTGTGTGGGCGTTTCGCCTTCGCGGATCATGCGTTCGGCTTCTTTGGTGTAGAAAGGTGGGTGAACTCCGCAGCGAAGGTCCGATTCCGTAAGGCCGATCTTTTGCAGCATTCGGGCGACAATTTCAATGTGCATCGTTTCGCCGGAATGCGATGCACACGCCATCGCGATCTCGTCCTCGCTAAAACCGAACGCATCCGCCGCGCCGCTCGTAATCAAAGGCACTGCCTGAAACGGCTTAGCCGACGAGCGAAGGAATGTGACCATCGACGGGTCACCGATTGACGCAACCGTGTTTCCGCCGCCGTCAACGACGGCCACGTGCCCGCGATGGATCGACTCGACCGTTTCGCCGCGAATTACATTAGCTAGAATTTCGGAAGTCATAGAATTTCACCGCAGAGACGCTGAGTCGCAGAGAATTTTTTAGCCGTAGATTAGAGCGGGAGAGATCCCATAAATAGAAACAATAGTCCCGCCAACTCTTCTCACTGCCTCCCCGTCTTGCGGTTCAAAATCACCGGGCGGCGGCGAGCATCGTACGCGCGTTTTCACGGGCGGCTTCGGTTATCTGTTCACCCGCCAACATGCGTGCGAGTTCCTCGACTTTTTCTGCCTCGGTCAATTGGTGGACCCCGATGGCCGTTCGTCCGCCGACAATCGATTTTTCGACGACAAAATGATGGTCCGCGAGAGAGGCAATTTGCGGTTGATGTGTTACGCAAAATACCTGATTTGTCGCGGCGAGTTCCTTGAGCTTGCGGCCCACGGCCTCGGCAACGCGGCCGCCGATGCCGATGTCGATCTCGTCAAAAACGGCGGTTTTGCCGGAGTCATTGGATCTGGCGGCGGTCTTTAGAATAAGCATTAGGCGCGACGCTTCGCCGCCGGATGCGACTCTTGCCAGTGGGCGTGGCGATTCGCCCGGATTGGCGGAAAAGTAAAACTCGACCCGGTCGTAGCCCGTTGCCGTAAAACCGCTATCATCGGCCCCGCCGTCAAAACGCACCTTGAACCGCGCCTTTTCGAGAGCCACTGCCTTTAGATCTTTCTCGACTTCCTTTTCGAATTGTCGAGCGGCGGACATGCGTTTTTCATGAAGTGCTCCGGCCCGTTTCAAATATTCAGTCCGAAATTCGGCGATCTTTTGCTTTAATTCTTTTTCGCGAAATTCGGCGGTCTCGATACCTTCGAGCCGCAGCTCCGCGTCTTGCAGCCGCTCGAAAACGGACGTGATCGAGCCGCCGTATTTTCGCTTGAGCCTTGAGATCTCGGCAAGGCGATTGTCGATGTCCTCGAGGCGTTCGGGCGAAAACTCAAGACGGCCCCGGAAATCCCTAATCACAAAAGCGATGTCCTCGAGCGAGGCCCTTACGCCGGAAAGGGTTTCGACATATTCCTGGAAACTCGTTTCGTACTCGTTTAATTCGCCGATGTCGCGGCTTGCCCTGTCCAGCGTGGCGAGGGTTGACTGGTCATTTTCGTACAGCAGGGCAAAGGCGTCTTCGCTCAGTTTCGAGAGCTTTTCGATATTATTGAGGCGATGTTTTTCGGCATCGAGTTCCTCGTCTTCATTCGGCTGAATGTTGGCGTCTTTGATCTCTTTAACCTGAAAACGCAGGATGTCGAGCAGTTGAAGCTTTTCGGCCTCGTTTTTTTCGAGCAGCCCGAGCTCGGTTTTGGTTACCGACAAATGCCTGTAGATATCGGCAACGCCGGTTTTCAGAGCGCCGACATCGGCGAATTGGTCGAGCGTGCCGATATGGGTTTCGATGTCGTAGAGCGCGGCCTGTTCGCCCTGGCCGTGAATGTCGGCGAGGTGCGGGCCGAGCATTTTGAGAAAACCCTGCGTGACGAGTTGGTTATTTACAAAAACGCGATTTTTGCCCGAAAGCGATAGTTCGCGGCGGATGATGAGATCGATCTTGTCGCTATTATCGGTCTCGATACCGCTTTCGTCGAGCAGCTTTGTTACCGCGGTTTCGCCTGTGACCGTAAAGAGCCCTTCGATCTGTGCCGATTCCGCGCCTTCCTTGATCAGATCATTCGATACACGTTCACCGGTCAATGCGCCGAGGCTGTCTACGATGATCGATTTGCCCGAACCGGTCTCACCGGTGAGCAAATTCAACCCCGGGCCAAACTCGATCTCGAGCGCGTCGATAAGGGCGATATTTTTGATCTTTAGCAGGCTTAACACGATAAATAAACTACATTTTGGGCACAATGCCCGCGCCCTTGACCCATTTTCCGCTGGAAAAAATGGCATCCGGCGGAAATTGTTTTTCGATATCCGGAGCGGCCCAATCGACCATACGGTCCTTTTTGTAAAAGAAAAACTCAGCCAGCTCGCCCGGCCTAACATTGCCAAATCGTTGACATACGTTGAATCCGCTCGCGTCGTATTCCTCCAGGCCGCGCATGCCGATAAGGTCGCCGACGCTGCGGATCGTGGTCGGAGCGGTAAAACTTGCTCGTCGCCGTTCGGTCACGGCGGCGATGTCGGCGACCGGAACGGCTTCCATTGAACCTACATTTATAATGTTTGCACGGCGGAAAATAAAATTGACCAGGCCGCCCGAGCCGTTTTCGATCAGCGAAAGATAGGGTGCCGTGTCCTGAGTGCGTTCGCTGCCGGTCGCGAGCGATTGCAGCACGGTCATAAAGGCGACGAAATTCATCTTGACCAGAAACATCTCATCCCGGCCGTATAGGGCGCCGGTTTCGATCAGGATCACGGGCGTACCCCAGGCTGAAAAGTTGTCGCCGAACGCCGTCGCGGTGTATTCGTCGCTATAGCGGGCTATGTGTCCGGGGATGAATTTTTGGAGTGCCAGAACGATCTGAGAGATGAGACGAGTATTGCGTTCGTGCCCGTAACTGGGCGTTTTTGCCTCGTCGCCGTAAACGACGAGCAGCGAGATCGAGGCCTGGTTCGGCGAACGCCCGACTGTCGTCAGAGCACCTTGATTATGCAGATTAAAACCGATCGCCGGTGTCCAGTCGTCGCGCAGCTGTTTCAAAAGCCGGGCCTCCGGCGTTTTTAGATCCACGGCGTCGCGATTGATGTCGATGCCCTGGAGATTTCGCCGTTGGTAGATCTCGGCACCGTCGGGGTTAAGCATGGGCACGGCCCGGATAGTCACGGTTTCGGCGATCTTTTTGACCAGGTCGTTCTTAGGGTTTTTTTGCAGATAGGCGAGCATGTCGATGAGCGCCGAGGTCGCTGTCGGTTCGTCGCCATGCATCTGTGACCACATGAAAATCTTGAGCGGCCCTTTGCCCCACTCGACCTGATATATCTCACGATTAGCATTGCTCCGGCCTGCCTCAATGACGGTGAGGCCCAGCTTTTTTAGCTGGTCAAGATAATTTTTCAGATCGGCGTGGCGGACGTCCGAGGGCGCAATGCGGGAAATATGTTCTTTTTCCCATAGGGCGGCAAATTTTTCCGCTGTTTGTGCAAATGCGTTCATTAAATAGACGAAGGTCACAAGGAAGATCAAGCCGAATAGACGCATACACATAAGATAAACCGAATGTTCGATTTACGGCAAGGCGCTCATGTCGGAAGCGCCTGCGTGAGCAGGCGGTTCCGACTTACAGCAAATCTCACGATAAACCCTTTCGGTTGCATCAACCATTTTGTCGAGGCCGAAATTTTGACGGGCGTTGATCTTTAGTTTTTCGCCGAGGGTTCGGCGGAGGCTCGCGTCTTCCAGAAGACGGCAGATCTTTGCGGCCAGAGCAAGCGGGTCTTTTATCGGAGCCAGTGCGTCGGCGTCGTGGATCAGATCTTTGGCCCCGCTCGTCTCGGTTGCAACTACTGCCGTGCCGGCGGCCATCGCGTCGAGGATAGCCAGCCCGAAGCTCTCGGAATGCGATGGCGAAACAAAAACGTCAGCCGCCGCGAGCAGCGGTGCCGTGTCGTTCAGCCAGTCGAGCCAGAGAAATTTTTCCTCCATGCCGAGCACCCGGACGAGCCGTTTTAATTCGCGCCTGAATTTTTGATCGATCGTGTTGTCCGTACCCGCGACGACAAACATCACATCCGGCACCCGCTTAACAATCTC
>JAYVDQ010000629.1:0-2754 GCA_043749325.1 Chloracidobacterium sp.
AACAAACCAACCGAACGCGAGATCTCAGGCGTCTTCAGCGTAACCGGGGCAGGTGATAATGGCGTCGACGAATATAACGGCCTTCTAAATATCACTAATCAGGAAGACATTTACAGCTTTCGCTGGACAACAACGCATGGCTCTCATAATGGCGTCGGTATCCAATTAGGCGAGTCGGCCGCCGCGAGCTACGCCAATCCCGCGGGCGGCAAAGGCTGCGGCGTCGTGCTTTACAAGATCGCGTCGGACGGCTCGCTTGACGGCCGCACGACAAATTGGGGCGAATATAAATTTGGCACGGAAAAGGCCATACGCATCGAGGGCACCGGATTTGTCGGCAAATACACCATCAGCGGTACGACAAACGAGGGCAACCCCTATTCCGGCACGCTAAAGATCACAAAAGACGGCAGCGGCTACGATTTTGAGTGGCAAACCAGCAAGTCACAGGTCGGATTCGGCATCTGGAAAGGAAGCATCGCCGCCGCGAGCTTTGGCGGGCATCAATGCAGCTTTGCGGTTTACGACATAAAATCCAACGGCAATCTCGAAGGCAACTGGGGCGGGCAAAAGTCGGTCACGTTTGGCACTGAGACGGCAAAACGACAGTGAGAATGTCAGCCCCCGCGAGCGGTAGCTACCGGATTCCTACACCCCGCTCAATTTCAATTCGACCGCTAACATCTCCGAGTCACTCAGCTTAAAGTAAAGCCCTATTTCGTCGTCATTCGCGTAATTCGCGGGCATTTTTTCGTGGGGCTGTATTTGCTGAACGTATGCCGCGTAACGCCCGCCTGTTGCCGCAGCGATGCCAAGGTCACGCCTCGTAAGAGCGGCGCCTTGAGGCGTGAAATCCGAACGGGGCTTGTGCCAGGCGTCACTCCTACAAAACTTTTGTCCACGGAAATCGCGATCAGGTCTCAGTTCACCGGTTGGCAGTGTGATCAAGTGTTCGACCCAGGTTTCGTGCTCGGCCGGCATCCCTATCTCGATGACCTCGGCGCCGGCCGTACATTCGAGCACGCGATGCCGGATCTCCGGCGGCTGGAGTACGCAATCGCCTGTTTCAAGCCAGAACGGTGGCCCTTGATCCTCATAGACGACCCGGATCCGCCCGCGTTTGCAATAGATCATCTGAAAATCGACCTTATGATAATGAACGTAATCGGGAACCTCGCCGGCCTCGGTCAGCCGAATATGCGAAGCGATGAGCTTACCACCGAGCCTGTCCGGTATCAGATCGCGATATTCCATCCCGGCACGGCCCGTGATCCACTCGCTGTCGCTCGTTAGTTCCAAGTTCCAGGTTCCAGGTTCCAAGCTACAACCATCTCTTAACTTGGAACTTGGAACCTGAAACTTGGAACTCATAACGAGCCGCATCGTTTCGCCATCCTTCGACAACAAAGCCTCTCGTGGCGCATCCGCCGGTTTGATCATATCTAGCCGGTAGCCAGGCTGCTTTGTATAGTGATCGATCGCCTCGTCCAGGTTTTCGCAGGGAATGGTATTGGGAGTTGTCACGGCCACATCTCTGCCTTCCACGCATCGGAGACGGCCTTGCCTTTTTCGAAATCGTCGACAACAAGGCATAACTGATTTGCGTGGTCGCTGTAAACAACCTCGATATTGACGCCGGCGTCGGCCATCCGGCGGGCGATCTTGCCGAGTTGGCCGGGAACATCCTGCCGCAGTTTTTGCACCAGCACCTCGCGAACCTCAATGACCTCGATACCAAGGTCTTCGAGCGCCTTGCGTGCGGCTTCGCCGTCGTCGAATAGGAAATGCATCGTCGCTTTACCGTCCGCGACCCAACCGCCGCCGCCCTCGACGCTGACACCGGGGGCACCAAGTGCCTCCCCCATTTCGGCCATCGCTCCGGGGCGGTTTTCTAATCTGATCGTTACGTCAAACATATCTTTTAAACTCCCCTCCTGACGAAGGAGGGGTGGCAGCGGCTTTGGGCTGACGGGGTGGTTCTCTCCCTCAATCTATTAAGAACCCAGTCGCTACCGCTCCCGGTTCTGACTACTTCACAACAACCTCAGACTTGATCGAATTGGCAATATAACAGACCTCATGAGCCTCATGATGCATTGCCGCAAGCTCTTCGGCGGTCGGGATCTTGTCGCCGGACCAGGCGATCTGCGGGTCGAGCGTGATCGTCGAGATCCATTGCTTGCCTTCGGGTGTCGTGGCCATTTCACCAACGGCGTTGTCCTCGTACGACTCGACATTGAAACCCGCTTTCGACACAACCCACAAAAACGAAAGCATATGACACGACGAAGCCGACGCCACCAACGCCTCCTCCGGATCCACCGCCGCCTCAACCGAAAACGGCACCCGCACCGCATGAGGCGAAGACGACGCCGGAACGGTCACTCCGCCGTCAAACCCCCACAAATGCCCGCGAGTGTATTGATTTTTCACAAACGACTCCGGCGAATCGCTTTTCCATGTGATCTTTGCTGTGTATGTTGACATAGATTTCAACGTTGGATTAGTAAAACTTAGCCAATTAGGGCATCGTCATTTTTTGCACTTAAGGCTTCGGCCCAAATATGATGTAAAGGATCGACGGAATTCTTCAACCAGGAACCGGCAAACTTGGCAAATTCTTCAATTATGTCGACAACATCATTACTAGGATCTAGTGGCCTTGCCAGAGCTTGTCTGAAACTCGAAAACAGGGAATTTGATAACAAAACATCACAGTCTGACGTCTCAATCTTGGCGTTTATTCTATGCCCC
>JAYVDQ010000630.1:0-5360 GCA_043749325.1 Chloracidobacterium sp.
GCGGCAAGGTCATCAGCGAAGACCTCGGCATCAAGCTCGAGACCATCACCATCGAAGACCTCGGTAAAGCCAAAAAGATCACCATCGACAAGGAAAACACAACCGTTGTCGAAGGCTCCGGTACGGGTGAAGCGATCGACGGACGCATCAAAACGATCCGCAATCAGATCGAAGACACGACCAGCGACTATGACCGCGAAAAACTACAGGAACGCCTCGCCAAATTGGTCGGCGGCGTTGCGGTGATCAAGGTCGGTGCCGCCACCGAGATCGAGATGAAGGAAAAGAAGGCCCGCGTCGAAGATGCTATGAACGCAACGCGTGCCGCTGTCGAAGAAGGCATTGTGGCCGGCGGCGGCGTCTGCCTCGTTCGTGCCGGAAAGATCCTCGACAAATTCAAGACCGAAGGCGACGACCCCGACGAACAGATCGGCGTCAACATCATCAAGCGTGCTCTCGAAGAGCCGCTTCGCCAGATCGCCCAGAACGCGGGCAAAGAAGGTGCGGTGATCATCGAAAAGATCCGTGCCGACAAAAACGACAACTTTGGCTTTAATGCCGCGACCGAGAAGTTCGAAGATCTCGTCGCCGCAGGCGTCATCGACCCCGCCAAAGTCACGCGTTACGCCCTGCAAAACGCAGCCTCGATCGCCGGCCTTATGCTGACGACCGAAGCCATGATCGCAGACGTCCAGGACGAAAAGGGCGACGGCGGAATGGGCGGCATGGGCGGCGGCATGGGCGGAATGGGCATGGGAATGTAATGTCGGAACGCAGGCTGCCAGCCTGCATGCGCCACTCGCGGCGTGTTAATCACAAAGGCCTCGTCACACGACGGGGCCTTTTTCTTTGCGAAAACGACGGCTTGATGTTATCTTTCACGTGTTCCCAAAAGGGCGCAAGTTTCCCAAAACCGCTTGCACCGATCTGCTGTTTAGTTCGATGTATTGATTGAGAGGCTTTGCTCGGACAAATACATATGCCTTTTGCCGTATCCATACCCCAGTTAGTGGGCGAGCCCACTAACGTTCCCCTCGATGTTGGAGAATCACTCTTTTTGCTCGGCGCAAACGGCACAGGCAAATCGAGCTTGATGTTTCCTATTTTTACCGCCAACGGTGCAAACGCGCAACGCATTACCGCCCATCGACAAACGTGGTTTTCCACGGGGGCAATTCAGCTTTCACAGGCCGACCGACAAACAACCGGCAATCATATGCGAGGCTTCGACACGAACGCCCCCTCTCGTTGGAAGGACGATTATGGGGGCGCTCGCACAAATATCGCTTTATTTGATCTGGTCGAGGCCGAGAACACTCGAGCCAGATCAATTGCCACCGCAGTCGACGATAAGAACATCGTACTGGCAGAACAGCTTTCAAAGGAAGATGCTCCTTTAAGGGTGATCAGCGAAATTCTTCAATCATCCAATATCTCCATCAAGATTTCAGTCGAGAACAACAGCGTCGTTGCGAGTAAGGCTGGGAGCGACTCGTATAGCATCGCCGAACTCTCGGACGGAGAACGTAACGCGCTATTGCTCGCTACGGAAGTGCTTACCGTTAAATCTGGAACCTTGATCCTGATTGACGAACCAGAGCGGCACCTGCACCGCTCAATCATTTCGCCGCTGCTGACAAATCTTTTTAGCCGCAGATCCGACTGTGCGTTTATTGTGTCCACACACGAAGTGGCGTTACCGATTGACAACCCAGGCTCAAAAATCTTGCTGGTTCGAGGTTGCACGTACGTCAATGGAGCGCCGACAGCCTGGGATGTTGATCTTCTGGCTGAGGCGAATGAAATCGACGACAGCCTGCGGAGGGAGATTCTTGGCAGTCGTCGGAAAGTCCTTTATATTGAAGGAGCACAGACAAGCCTCGATGAGCCATTGTATAGCATTCTATTTCCTTTAGTTTCAGTAATCCCGAAAGCTGGTTGTCGCGAAGTTATTAGCGCGGTAAACGGAATTCGCGGCGAGGAGAACCTGCATTGGGTTAAGGCATTTGGAGTCATCGATAAAGACCAACGGCAGCCAGACGAGATTGATGCCCTCGCGAAAAAGGGCATCTACGCTCTGTCAGTGTTCTCTGTGGAATCAATTTACTACCATCCGGAAATTCAGCAAAGAGTCGCTGAACGGCAGGCAGCTCTAACCGGAGCGGACGCGAACCAACTCGTCGGCGAAGCGCTGGCTGCGGCGATTAAGGCAATCTCGCAAAATGCTAAACACTTAGCGGAACGCGTTGCCGAAAATGTTCTCCGTCAGAGCGTTATGGAACGTCTGCCGAATAGGGAAGACATTCGTAAAGGCGAGCCCATTGAACTACGTCTCGAGGTTGCCGATTCTGTCGGAAAAGAATTGGACCGGCTTGATCAACTTTGTCGGGCATCGGACCTTCAGGAGCTACTCCAAATCTATCCCATTCGCGAAACCTCAGCGTTAGCTCAAATTGCTAAGCATCTTGGATTCCAAGGCCAGAAACAATACGAAGCAGCGGTTCGGAAACTTGTCATGGACGATGAAGAAATGCTTGGTCTTGTCCGAAAGTTTTTCGGGCCATTGTACGCTGAGATCGAGGCCGACTGATCTAATAAAAAATCCGGGGTCAGCCTATAAAAACTCGGGGGTCAGACCCGCGATTCTGACAATTCTTAGTCCGCAAAGCGGACGGTATATTTGTAGCCCCACGTGAAGTGACCGCGGAACGTGGGGTTATGTGCATTAAATGACCGGAGCGTGTGAACCACGCGGCATATCCCGCATGCTCCGCACGCTTTCTCTCGTTTGGGGAACCGTTCCACACGTTAGCACGTGTGGCTACCGATATTCCGCCCGCTCCGCAGGCTGGCTATGCGTTGTGCCTTCGAATTGCCACGCTCTTTAGAGCGTGGTTAGTGGAATCATCATTCTTCCGGCTTTAGCCGAACATTGGGCTAAAGCCCAGATTATTTTGTTCAACCTAACCTCCAGCTAAAGCTGGAGGCAATTCATAAGTCCGAGAGGAAAAAACGAAAAACGGGGCCTGCGATTCTCGCGATTCGTGAGTCCGCAAAGCGGACGGCATAACTCAGCTTCGCCGCCCCACGTGAACCATCAGCGGAACGTGGGGTTCGTGTCCGTAGCCCGCGTGTGAACAAGGGCTCAATGCGAGTCGAGACCAACGTGGAGCCCTTACTCACGTGCGGGCTACGGACACGAGCGTGCGAAACACGCGGCATATATCACCGTCTTCGTCGGGTCATGGCCTTTTCCATCTTTACAACTTTCCCCGCCTCAGGTAAGTTTTTAGACATTATGAAGATCATCTCCGTATTTTTTGTCGTACTCACCGCTTTCGCAGGTGCTTCGTTTGGACAGGTCAAAACTGCCGAGATTAAAAACCCTTTTCCCGCGGCCATGCAGACGTTTCAGATCCCGAGCCATGGTGCACAGCTCAACGCTCTGGTCTATGTTGCTGAGGGTGCCGGTCCGCATGGCGTGGTTGTCTTGCTGCACGGATTTCCGGGCAACGAGCGCAATCTCGATCTTGCACAAGATATTCGGCGGGCCGGGTGGGACGTTTTGTATTTTAATTATCGCGGCTCGTGGGGCTCGCCGGGTGATTTCTCATTCTCGCATGGGATCGAAGACGTCGCGGCGGCGGTCGCATATTTGCGACAGCCCGAAACCGCAAAAATGCTGCGGCTTGACCCTAAACGCGTCGTGTTGGTCGGACACAGCAATGGCGGATTTATGGCGGTCCAGGCCGCAGCCGCTGATCCTACCATAATGGCGGCCGGGTTGATATCGGCAGGGGACCTTTCCGGTCGCGTGCCTCAGCCGCTGTCAAAAGAAGACGAGCCGGCATATATCAAACGCGTTGCCGCTGGGTTAGCAAGTCAGGGTATGGCCCCGCTCGCTGGCTGCACACCCGAGGGTCTCGCGCGTGAGGTGATCGACAACGTATCCCGATGGAGCTTTGCGTCTAAGATCGAGTCTTTAAAGGGCCGACCGGCTCTTGTCATCACGTCCGACGATGGACTAACGACATTGGCAGAGTCGTTCGCCACAGGCTTGGTCAAAGCCGGAAATAATCGCGTTACGACGATTCACTTAGCAACTGATCATTCATATTCGGATAAACGGATCGAACTCTCAGCAACGGTCCGAGAATGGCTCCAAGCCATTCAGCCGAAGTGATGTAACGGCCGGGGTCAAGCCGGTGATTCTGTGATCCATGAGTCCGCAAAGCGGACGACATATTTGTAGCCCCACGCGAAGCGTCCGCGGAACGTGGGGTTATGTGCATCAGATGGTCGGAGCGTGTGAAACACGCGGCATACCGACCGTTTTCGATGGTTCTGATCTTTTTTTACCACAATCGCGATCATTTGGTGTCGCGAAATTCCCGGGTGCACGGCTTCATGTTGTAATTGCCGTCCTCGATGTGGATGGCATATTTGTAGCCCCACGTGAAGCATCAGCGGAACGTTGGGTTTCGTGCATTAAATAACCCGTAGACAGGTGAAACACGCGGCATAAAGATTTTGCGGAAGCCCGCGCGTAAGCAAGGGCGTAACACCCAACTTGAAGGTTACGCCCTTACTAACGTGCGGGCTTCTGCATTTTTTCCACGTCTCGCGACGTGGGCTACAAATATTTCACCGTCTTCGACGGTTTTACCTTGGGCTATTATATTTGTCACTTTCAGCGACCAAATCGTAGTCTGTAGTGCGGAAACGGACATGCGGCAAGCCTTTTTAAAAGACATATCTATCTCAATGGTGTAAGATTAGACCAAACACTGTAGAAACTTTGCCGATGAAACTCGGTATTTTAGAAGGAGGATATTTATGGCTAGATCGTTATTAATGCTGATCGCGGCTATCGCCGTCGCATCATTTTTCGCCCAATCGGCAGCGGGACAGTTCCCCTCACTTCCGAAAATCACCCTGCCGAAGATCACCAAAAAGGAAGCTCCCGCGACGCCGAAGAGTCCGGATCCGGATCCGGTCAGCCGGACTTCTGATTCGTCATCGCCAGTCTCGGACGGCGATGTGCGCGGAAAACCGATCTCGGGAGCGAAGATAACCTTCTCCAACAACCCGGACGGCTCCAACCCAAAAACCAGCTTTGCTTCTTCGGAGTACATCTACGGCAGGCTCGATCTCGGCGGCAGGACCGTCTATGACGCATTCGGCCTGAAAAGCTTAGGAGACGCGAAGTTCTATTACATCTGTTATCACATGTCAATATTTCAGCCTGGCAAGGAGCCGTGGGAACACGCTTGGCACAACGGAAGCAACTTTGTGCTGATGACCAAGGAGGACGCCCAAAAGACCTACTGGAACTTTGACGTGCTGCCCGATCCGGCGAA
>JAYVDQ010000631.1:0-6817 GCA_043749325.1 Chloracidobacterium sp.
GTCGACGATCTTTTTCGCAACGGGGTCGATACGGTTTGCACAGATCACGCCTGAGACACCGAGGCATGAAAACGTCGTCGCGGTTGCGAGCGTCGTTCCAGTCGCGGGATCCTTCGGAATGGCACCACTGGATGCCCTGAAATCACCAGTGCGTTCCGCGGCAGTAGGCACAATACCACCGGCCAGAAAAGTGCTTGTGATCTGACGAAGACCTGAATAGGAGGCAAAGAAAAAGGTCTTGTCGGTCTTTATGGGACCGCCTATCGTACCGCCAAATTGATTTCGATGATACGGAGCCTTTGCCAGCACCGAACCCCATTCATTTGCGTGGAACGAGGTATTGCGGACAAACTCATACAGCGATCCGTGAAACTTGTTTGTACCGGACTTGGTCAGCACGTTGATAATGCCGCTGGCAAACCGGCCATACTCTGCATTGTAGCTGTTGGTCTGGACCCTGAACTCCTGAATGGCGTCCGGGTTCGGCGCTACGTTGCCGGTGTTGCGGAGATTGGTCATACTCGTGCCGCCGTCAAGATAGTAATTGACCGAGCCGGTGCCGCCATCGGTGCCGCCATTGATCAGCGTTCGTTGCTCCGGAAAGCCCAGGACTAGGTTATTGGTGGATGCTGATGCCGTTGCTACTCCGGTGTTGTTGGACTGAACTCCCGGGGTCAGATCGAGCAGTGTGTAGACGTTACGCTCAACCAACGGGAGATTCTCGATCTCTTGGGATTGGACCGTTCTGCCGAGTTCCGCCGTGCTCGTATTTACTTCAGGCGGAGCGGTGCTAACGGTGACGGCTTCGTTGACCGTCCCAACTTCAAGGGCGATATCCACCTTTGAAGTGTCGCTAACATTTAGGACAATGCCACTGCGGAACGCCTTTTTGAAGCCGGAAGTAGGAGTTACCTCGACCACGTAGTTGCCTACCGGGAGAAATTCAAGCCGGTAGCTGCCATCTTCGCCGGAGACTACGGTGCGTTTGAGCCCCGTATCGACATTGCGTGCCGTCACACTGGCGGAGGGCACCGCCGCTCCACCCGGATCCGAAACAGTGCCGACGATCGTGGCAGTGGTGATCTGTGCGCCGGCGACCAGGGGGACGGAGAGCAGGACCGCAAGCACGGCAAGCCGTGTAACGTACGCTATCGCTCCAAGATTAAATAAATTTCGCTTTTCCATTTCAGAATTCCTCCAGAGTTTTTACCGGCCCGTTTGTCCGGTCCAGAATTTTTTAGCTGCGGCCAAAGTACTTCCCGGCCCAAAAATTGTTATCAAGCGCCTCACGCCACTTTCGGAGCGGCAAACGCCGGGGCGGTCACCAGAGCAACGGCCCCGCGCAGACGCGGATGTTCGGACGCGGGAACGATCCGGATCTGGACCTCGCCCAGGTCCGTTGTCAGTGCGCGTTCGTGCAAGGCTTCGCGGACATGCACCTCGATCAGGTCCCACGCGTCCGTGATCTCACCGCCGATGTAGATCCGCGACGGATCGATCGCATTTACGATCGACGCGAGCCCCATTCCCAGGTAGCGCGCCGTCGAATTTAAGGTCGTCAATGCTTTGCTGTCATTGTTTCGTGCTCGTGCGATCAGGTCCTCGATCGTAAAATCGACGACATCGAGGGATTGCGGCAGACGGCTCGCGACATTGCGGCCGAAGTAGCGCGACAGCGTCGCCGGATTCGAAACATAAGCCTCCCAGCAGCCGTTCGATCCGCACGAACACTGCGGGCCGTCGATGCTGAGCGGCACGTGGCCAAATTCGCCCGCCGTATTGTGACGCCCACGAACCAGCTCGCCGTTGATGACGACGCCGACGCCGAGACCGTCCGAAATGCTGACAAAAACGCTGTCATTCTGGCCATGCGCGTCCCCGCGGGTCGACCAGATCTGCGACAAAGCACACGCCTTGCCCGAATTTTCCAGGTGAATCTGGGTTCCCTCAAATTCCTTTTCAAGCATGCCGATCAGGTTGACGTATTTCCAGCCCAATGTCGGAGCGTTAATCACCATCCCGGATTTGCGGTCCACCATGCCGGGGATCACGATCCCGATGCCGTCGCATGACGACAGCCCCGCGCCCTCGCGCAGCGCCTTGCGTGCCTGCCAGCCAAGCGAGGCGACAAACTCCTCGGGATCAAATTTTGTCGGAAAGCTGACGATCTCGCCTATCTGTTTTCCGATCGAATCCGTGATCATCATAAAGGTACGCGACGCCCGGACATCCAATGCGACCGCGACGCCCTTATTCGAATTGACATAGAGAAAGGTCGGTTTTCGCCCGCGGATCTTTTGATTGCCCCGCGCTCCCTCGCGGACAAGCTTTTCTTCAAGCAGTTTGTTTACAAGCAACGTTATATTCGCGCGGTTGGTTTCCATCAGACGGGCGAGATCGGCCCGCGACACCGGCTGGTGCGTGCGGATCAGCGTCAGTGCTATCTGGCGATTGATCTCGCGCGACGTGCCGCGTTTCGCCAGCGTAAAATCATTTGGATCTATCTTTCGCATATTTTTGTTAAATGTTTTAACAAAAAGGGTTCGGTATTAGTTAAATGGTCCCAAAATAGCCGCCAATACGCCCAAACACCGCAATGGTGCGAGTCTGGCAAACAAAGAAAATTGTAAAATAAACGAATTTGTTAGAACATTTTACATAATACGCGCTTTTTTTAATTCGTCAAGTATATTTTTCAAAGAAAGGGAAATATTTGTAAAATTATTGTAATTCCCCCTCCAAAATCGTTTTAGTAAGAGCGAATCACAGTATCTCCGAGCCAGAATACTTAGGCCGCAAGCCCAGATCTCAGATATATGGATTGTATTAAAATATAATTGGTCATACCAATTCTCGACGCATCAAAATTGACTTGGAGAAAGCTCCACACGACGGGGATCGCAGCTAATGGGCGGAGGCGGAAGTGAGTTTCCGGGGCGGCGATACCCTGGTTATAGCCGATGCATTTGTATTTACGGCCAATTGCAGTTACAAAATAAGTGGATGTTACCAAAATGTTACCGCGTTGTTAGATACACCCAGGGTCGTGCCGGGAAAGAATGGCTGCTTTTTTGCATTTCTGTCGTGTTCGCCGCGATGTTCGGATCGGCGAACGCTCAACGGCCAGCGTCAACGCCCGTTCCGGCCACAAGCCAGAAGATCAAACGCTGGTTCGAGTTTGACACGCTCTCGATCTCCACACGCTATCGGCTGATACGAAATGCGAGCGGTAATAATATCAGTGAGCAGCAGCAATATCAGTTCGCCGGACGCGGGCATTTCAAGTTCGATAAGGATGGCAAATACAGCGTTTACGCGGGCCTTTTCACTGGAAATACGATCACCGCCGGCTGGAACAACACCGGTTTGGGAACCGGTCGGCCGCAGACGAATCTCTATCTAAAACAGCTCTATTTTGACGGCAAGCCGGTGAAGGGCATCGAGTTCCAGTTTGGCGGCATACCGATGAATAATGGCGAAAACACGGAGATCACTAGCTACGATAACGACGTCTACCTGACCGGGACGCGCATCGCGGTCCGAATGCCGAAGAAATACTACTTTGACGAAATCTCGGCAGCGAATGGATACATTGGAGACCTGACCCAGCCGGGAATTTTTCGCCGGTTCAAGCACCTTGGCAAGTCCAATTATCATCAGTTTCTCGTGCGAAAACAGGTGAACAAGCACGTAGCTTTTTCGGCGGATTACACATTCGAATCGGGCCGTGACACGTTCCATCAGGCATTAAAATTTAAGGTGCCGAAAACGCACGTCCTTGATACGGTGCTATTTGAAAATTATCAAAGGGTCGATCCCGATCGTGGTTATGGCCTGAATCTTTATGGGGAAAAGGTATTGAGGAAAAAGGTGACGATAGGCGGCGGATTCGCACGTATCGACCGTCCGATGTTAAACGCAGACCGCTTTCCGCCCGGGAAACGCATGTACATCAACGCGGCGGTAAAGCTCACCCGCGAATTGACCCTTAGCAGTATATTGATCGAGGGCGTCGGAAAATTGCCGTCACCGGCGTCGGTCCGCACACGTTTCGAGATCATTTTTAGTTACAACATTCTCGAAACACTCCACAAACTCAAACTCAACTAGTGGGTTAATTAGCTAAAAAGTAAACCGGTCTGCGGCTTTGCCGCTCTGTTTGCAGCACGAAACGGCAGACACAGAGGACACAAAGAAAATCAACCAGAGCCATTACTAGGGCTACGGATGGTATAATCCAGCCCAAAAGATGGGCTTTGTTTTTTCACGCACGTTCTATATTCTCGTCGCGTTTGCGGTGGTGCCGCTTATCCTGGCGTGGACATTCCCGGCGTTAAAATATGTGGTCCTCGGCTATGACATTTTGCTGGTCGCGGCCGCTATTGTGGACATAGTTATAAGCCGCAAGCTACCCGCTGAGTTTACTATCACGCGTGAGTTTGAAAAGCGGTTTGCGATCAGCGACGCCGTCCGGGTAAGTTTGATCGTGGATAATCCTACCACCCGCGACCTGAGAATAAAGGTCAAGGACGAGTACCCGCCGGACATGACGCTCTATGAAACGCGTGAGGCGGATTTTACCGTCGGTGCTCAGACCACCGCCGAATTCTTTTACCATCTGACACCGCCAAAACGGGGGCGTTACGAATTTGGCCAGACGGCGATGCGGCATCTGTCGCGGCTCGGCCTCGTCTGGTGCCAGACCAGCTTAGGCGAACCGCAATCGGTCAAGGTCTATCCAAATATGCGGCGGGCACGCGAAATGGAGCTGAAAGCCCTCGGTGCCCGGTCGTTTTTAGCAATCCAGCGCAGGGCCGTGAGACGCGGTGAGGGACGCGAATTCGAATCGATGCGCGATTACGTTCGCGGCGACGAGCAGCGGCATATTTCGTGGACGGCCACGGCGAGGCGTGGAAAACTGACGACGCGGCAATATCAGATCGAACGCGATCAGACCGTCATCATCGCCCTCGACGCCGGACGCCTGATGACCGGACGCATCGGAGAGGAGACGAAATTTGACACTGCGATCCACGCTTCATTGGCTCTAATGTCAGCGTGCGCTCGTGCCGGCGACAATTGCGGCCTCGTCGTTTTTGGCCGTCGCGTCCGAAAATACCTCCCACCAAAACGCGGCCTCGAACACATCGACGCCGTGCTCGAAGCCCTCCACGACCTCGAACCCGAGCTGATCGAGCCTTCGTACGCACGCGGATTTCAATTCATCGCGTCTAATTCAAAAAAACGCTCATTCGTCGTGATCCTGACCGACCTGGTGGACAAAGACAGCTCAAAAGAATTGATAAATTCACTCAAACTCTTGCGCCCGCGCCATCTGCCGCTCGTCGTAACGATCGGTGACCGCGACCTCAATGCCGCCGTCAGTCACGCACCCACCGACATCAAAGACGTCTTCACCCAATCCGCCGCCGAGGAGATAATCCATCAACGCGAATCCGCGCTAAAATTGGTCGAGACGCTGGGTGGCCTCGCTCTCGATGTGACGGCTCAGACACTCGCACCGAAATTGTTGGAGACTTATCTGATGGTGAAGGAGCGGGGGATGCTTTAGCTCGCATAATAATATGTGGAATATGATGTATTATCAACGGCGTCGGTGTTAATAAGTAGTTAGGTGTACGAGAAAGTTGAATTACAGTTGGAGAGAATGACTGTGGGATTGTTTGCATTCTCATCGATGAGTGCAAACAGGCGAAGAAAATATTGACCCATTTTCTAGCTAAATGTATACTCTTTGTAGATACATATGAAAGTTCAAATTCAAAAATGGGGAAACAGTTTGGCATTGCGAATACCGAAAGTATTTGCGGTCGAATCTAATGTGACGGGTGGCTCGACAGTCGAAGTTTCGATGGAAAATGGAAATATCATCGTTAAGCCCATCAAAGAATCTAGATATACCCTTGAGGAATTGCTCGAAGGCATCACTGATGAGAACCTTCATGGTGAGGTCGATTGGGGCCGACCGGTCGGAAAAGAGGTTTGGTGATGAATACTCTGGATCGGGGCGACGTCGTGTGGATCGATTTCGATCCACAGGCCGGTCACGAACAAGCCGGGCGCCGACCCGCGGTCGTACTTTCACCAGCCCGTTATAACGAAAAAGTCGGGCTTGCTCTCATTTGCCCAATCACTAACAGAATAAAAGGTTACCCCTTCGAGGTCGTGATACCGATTGGCCTTATAGTGACGGGCGTAATTCTCGCGGATCAGGCCAGAAATCTTGACTGGAAAGCCAGAAATGCTACTCATATCACGAAATTTCCAGCCGGCATTACCGAAGAAGTTTTGATAAAACTGAGAACTCTCCTGTGAGTAACGAAGACAACAAAGACCTGCTCAAATTCCTCGAAGCGTTCCCGCCCGAGTCGCGTGAGATCGCTCTCGCGTTGCGCGATTGGGTCTGGGATCTTTACCCAAAGTGCAACGAGCTTATTTACGACAACTACAATTTTCTTGCGTTCGGGTGGGGGCCGACGGACCGGATGAGCGATATATTTTGCAACATCGCGGTCGGGACGCGCGGCGTGATATTCGGATTTATGTGGGGCGTTGATCTCGACGATCCTGACAAATTGTTGACGGGCGGCGGCAATCAATTTCGCAGTTTGCGGGTGCCTGACGTTAGGAAATTTCCAAAAACCTACGTTAAAAAGCTTATCAAACAGGCATTCGAAAATTCCCTTACTCGCTTAAAAGGGCGCCCGCAAACGCCTAACGGCCAGACGATTACAAAATCGATCTCGCCGACAAAACGCCGCCCAGGAATGCCAAAAAGGGCCGCTGCGGCGAAACG
>JAYVDQ010000632.1:0-9422 GCA_043749325.1 Chloracidobacterium sp.
CAGACTACGTCGAAATTCGATAAAACCGGTAACTTTACCCATAAATTCAGGCGGCGACTTTCTCCGAGAAAGCTATCATGGCAGCTTTTTCCGGTGACAATCCGCTCGACATAAGTTCCTTTTGAGCCTGCGTGACCTGCTGATAATCGACCGGGATGATGCGGACAAAGCGCGATAGATTCACTTCCCAATCGCCGAGAATATGCTTTGCACGCCGGCTGCCGGTCGATTCGAAATGCTGCGAGATCAAACTCCTGACAAACTCGATCTCGTCGCTCTCCTCGATCTGCGACAGGCTCACCATCTCGGTATTACAAAGCCGCCAAAAATCTTCGTGTTCGTCAAACACATACGCGATCCCGCCGGACATGCCGGCCGCGAAATTCTTGCCCGTTCGTCCAAGAACAACGACGCGGCCGCCGGTCATATACTCGCAGCCGTGGTCACCGATGCCTTCGACGACCGTGTTTGCTCCACTGTTGCGGACGGCGAAACGCTCACCGGCAACGCCCGCGAAAAAGGCGGTTCCGCCAGTCGCTCCGTAAAGAGCGGTGTTTCCGATAATGACGTTTTCGTGTGCCGGAAAGGTCGCTGCTTTAGGCGGGAAAACGACAAGCTTACCGCCCGACAAACCTTTTCCGACATAATCGTTTGCGTCGCCCTCAAGCGTCAGCGTAACGCCCGCAGGCAGAAACCCGCCAAAACTCTGTCCGGCCGAACCGTTAAAATTTAGCCGGATCGTCTCATCAGGCAAGCCCGCCGCACCGTAGCGCCGCGAGATCTCGCTGCCCAAAAGCGTGCCTACGGAGCGGTTGGTGTTGCGGATGGCAAGATCAGCCACGACGTGTTTGCCGGATTCGAGTGCGGGCAGACACAGATCGAACAGCACCGATTTGTCGAGTGTCGCCTCAAGCTTGTGATCTTGGTTCACCTGCTGAAATCGTCGGTAATCCGCCGGGACGTCCACCTGAAACAAGATCGGTGAAAGATCGAGATGGCTGGCCTTCCAATGCCCGGTCGTCGATTCGGCTTCTAAAATATCGGTGCGGCCAACCATTTCATTGAGGTTGCGAAAACCGAGTTCGGCCATCAGTTCGCGAACTTCCTCAGCGACGAACTGCATAAAATTGACAACAAACTGCGGGTCGCCGGAGAATTTTTCCCTCAGACGCGGATCCTGCGTCGCGACACCGACCGGGCACGTATTGAGATGACAAACACGCATCATGATGCATCCGAGTGACACGAGCGGAGCGGACGAGAAGCCAAACTCCTCGGCCCCTAACAACGTCGCAATAACAACGTCACGCCCCGTCTTTAACTGGCCGTCGGTTTCAAGACGGACGCGGTCGCGCAGATTATTGAGCAACAGCGTCTGGTGTGTTTCGGCGAGCCCGATCTCCCACGGAATGCCGGCGTGCTTGAGGCTCGTCAACGGTGACGCACCGGTTCCGCCGTCGTGGCCGCTGATCAGGATCACGTCTGCCTTTGCCTTCACGACGCCTGCCGCGACAGTTCCGACGCCTGCCTCGGCGACGAGTTTTACGCTGATCCGGGCATTTTCATTTGCGTTTTTGAGATCGAAAATGAGCTGCTTGAGATCTTCGATCGAGTAAATATCATGATGCGGCGGCGGCGAGATCAGGCCGACGCCAGGGGTCGAATGCCGCGTTTTGGCGATCCACGGATAGACCTTGTCGCCGGGCAGTTGGCCGCCTTCGCCCGGTTTTGCTCCCTGCGCCATTTTGATCTGCAGTTCCTGGGCGTTGACGAGATAGTGGCTGGTCACGCCAAAGCGTCCCGACGCAACCTGCTTGATCGCGCTCTTACGCGAATCGCCATTGGCATCCGCGACGAACCGCTCGGCATCCTCGCCGCCCTCGCCCGTGTTGCTTTTGCCGCCAAGACGATTCATTGCGATCGCCAGGGCCTCGTGGGCCTCTTTGCTGATCGAGCCGTACGACATTGCGCCCGTCTTAAAGCGTTTTAGGATATCTTCGATCGGCTCAACCTCGTCGATCGGAATCGATATGCGGCCGGGTTTGAATTTCAACAGCCCGCGTAGGGTCGCGAGGTTCCGCTCCTGCTCGTTCACCGCTCGGCTGAAGTCCTTAAACACCTTGTAATCGCCGGTGCGGCAAGCACGCTGCAGGGCGTGTATCGTGATCGGATTAAAAAGATGAGTCTCGCCCGTCTCCCGCCACTGGTAGTTGCCGCCGATCTCGAGCGAATCGTTGTTCGGATTCAGCGAAAATGCCTGTTTGTGACGGATCAATGCCTCGCCCGCGATCTCGTCCAGGCCGATACCGCCGAGCCGCGTCACGGTTCCCGTAAAATATCTTTGGATTGTCTCCTCGCTGATGCCGAGGACCTCGAAGATCTGAGCGCCGAGGTAACTGCGGATCGTTGAGATGCCCATTTTGGACAGCACCTTGACGACGCCTTTATTGACGGCTTTTACATAATTTTTATTGGCCTTTGCTTCTTCAACATCGATCCCGCCGAGGCGAATTTGATCGTGGATCGTTTCAAACGCCAGATAAGGATTGATCGCCGTCGCACCGTAGCCGAGCAACAAAGCAAAATGGTGGACCTCGCGCGGCTCGCCGCTTTCTAGGACGAATCCAACCTGTGTTCTCGTCCCTTCACGCGTCAAATGATGATGTACCGCCGAAACCGCCAATAGCGCCGGGATCGGAACGCGATATTCGCTCATCTGACGGTCGGACAAGATAAAGATGTCGTAGCCATCCTCGACAGCACGGCTCGCCTGATGGCACAGTTTTTCGAGCGCCCATTCCAGACCTTGCCGGCCGTGTTCCTTGTCGAAAAGCATCGGCAGCGTTATGGATTTAAAACCCGCTTTGCCCCAGATACTGTCGGAATCGCCGAGCAGACGCAGCTTTTCCAGCTCTTCGTTGGTCAGCACGAACGAATTGAGCTTGATCTGGTGAGCGGCCCGGGCTGTCGGTTCGAAAAGGTTTTCGTCGCGTCCGATCGCGGTGTCGATCGAGGTCACAAGCTCCTCGCGAATCGCGTCAATCGGCGGGTTCGTGACCTGCGCGAAAAGCTGTTTGAAATAGTTGTAGAGCAGCTGGGGCTTGTTCGACAGCACGGCGAGCGGCGTGTCGTTGCCCATCGAGCCGGTCGCTTCCATGCCGTTTGTCGCCATCGGGGCGATTAGCATCCGCAGTTCTTCTTCGGTATAGCCGAACGCCCGCTGGCGCTGGACCAGCGTTTTGTGATCGACCTCGTGGACAAACGGCGGGGCGGGCAGGTCGTTTATATGCAGCAAATTTTGCTTGAGCCAGACCTGGTAGGGAAGCTCGGTCGAGATCCTATCCTTGATCTCGTCGTCGGGAATAATGCGGCCCTCGCGGGTGTCGATCAGAAACATTTTGCCCGGCTGCAGGCGGCCTTTTCGCAAAACGTTTGCCGGGTCGATGTCGAGAACGCCGACCTCCGACGCCATGATGACGCGGTCGTCCTTGGTCACGTAATAACGCGAGGGCCGCAGGCCGTTGCGGTCCAGGACTGCTCCTATCAATTCGCCGTCGGTAAACGTGATCGCCGCCGGGCCGTCCCACGGTTCGAGCAGGCAGGCGTGATATTCATAAAACGCCCGCTTCTCGTCGCTCATCGCGTTTTCCGCCGACAGCGGCTCGGGGATCATCATCATCACCGCATGCGGCAGGCTGCGGCCCGCGAGCGTAAGCGTTTCGAGCGAGTTATCAAACGCGCCGGAATCGCTCGCCTCGCCGTCGATGACGTGCAAAACCTTTGACGAATCCTCGCCAAAGAGTGTCGAATTCAGGTTCTTTTCGCGGGCATTCATCCAGTTGATGTTGCCGCGAAGCGTATTTATTTCACCGTTATGAGCGATGTAACGAAGCGGCTGGGCCCGCGACCAACTGGGAAAAGTGTTCGTGCTGAAACGCGAATGAACGACAGCCAAAGCGGTCTCAAACGTCTCGTCCCGCAGATCGGGGTAAAACTCGGCGAGCTGTCCCGTCGTCAACATCCCTTTGTAAACAATCGTCCGCGTCGAAAGGCTCGAAAAATAAAATTGCTCGGCGAGCGAAGCGTCGGCACGCGTGATCAGCTCCTTTGCCCAACGGCGGATGACGAACAGTTTGCGTTCAAAATGCTCGTCGTCCGTAATGTTTTCGCCTTTACCGATAAAGATCTGCTTGATGACGGGCTGCGAATCTTTTGCCGTCGGGCCGAGCGACGTGTTTACTGCGGGAACGTCGCGCCAGCCCAGTAAGGCTTGGCCTTCTTCGACAACGGTTCGCTCCAGGATTTCCTCACAGAAAAGGCGGTTCGCTTCATCTGTGGGCAAGAAGAGCATTCCGACGGCGTAACCTCTCGGGCCGGGAAGTTCAATTTGTAGTTTCTTACATTCCTTTTGAAAAAATGCGTGCGGGATCTGTGTCAGTATCCCCGAGCCGTCACCGGTGTTTTCCTCGGCCCCGCTCGCACCGCGATGGTTCATTTGAACGAGGACCTTTATGGCGTCCTCGACGGTTTTGTGCGAGGGCCGTCCCTTGATGTCCGCAACAAATCCGATGCCGCACGAATCATGTTCGAACTGCGGCCGGTACAATCCCATTTGTTTGGCTGATCTACTCAAATTTTTCCTTTTCCATCGCAATTCACCGATTATCCGAAAAAAAAATGTCATTACCCTTTTCCAGGTAATGACATTTTGCGTATCCCAACACAACATGATCATTACCCGTTAAGTAATAATGACGATAATGCCGCTGATCAAAATAATAGCCGTCGAAATATGACGGATATTCGATCTGGTGATGATATTTGCGGAGCTGTGCATAAGACAAAGTTGTGTTGTTGTGAATAATATTACAAACTCTTATGGCCTGTCAAGGAAAGTTTTTTCGATTGGATAGCACTCCGAGACCTGACGCCCACCTTGCGGAACAGAGCGAACTTTTTATCGGATCGGAATGGATTTATTGCCCTTTTCGGACTTTATAAGACCAGGATTGTGGTAGAAACATACAGAATGGCAGGGAATGTACCCAATGTTAGGGCCAAACGACGCGATGCGCCCCGTCGGATCGGTATATCAACATGGATGTTTGTCGCCGGGACTTTGCTTATGGCGGTTGCCGCAACGCTTGGGTTTGACGCGTATTCCGGCAAGCTCGGCATTATTGGCCCGCGATTTGAGATCGTCCAAAATGGTGCGGGCCGCATCATCAAGGTTCCGCCCGGCGGCAATGTCCAGGCGGCTCTCGAACAAGCGAACGGCGGCGACATCGTCGAGCTACAGGCGGGTGCAGTTTATTTCGGTGAGATTAAATTGCCAAATAAACCGCTGACCGATTTTGTGACCATACAGTCTTCGGCTGCGGCAAGCCTCTTGCCGGACAAACGCGTCGGCCCCGAACAAGCATCGTCAATGGCGAAGATCGCGTCTCGAGGCGGCGGCAAACCCGCGGTATCGGCGGCAAATGGTGCTAATCATTACCGCTTTGTCGGCATCGAATTTACGGCGAATAGTGCGGAGTACAACTACAATCTCATACTTTTCGGCAATGGCGAACCCGTCGTAAAAGTACCGCACGATCTCGAAATTGACCGTTCGTACCTGCACCCATACAAAACCGGCGTTGTTCGGCGAGGCATCGCTCTAAACAGCTCCAACACGAATGTCAAAAACAGCTACATCGAAGGCTTCGGGTATCCGAACGAGGAGGCTCAGGGCATTGCAGGCTGGACGGGAACACGTAACATTCAAATCATCAATAATTATATCGAGGGCGGTGCAGAAAACATTCTGTTCGGCGGTGCCGATCCGGCCTCCGCTGATCTGATCCCCATCGATATCGAGGTTCGCGGCAACCACCTCAATAAACCCGCAGAATGGAAAAACAAAGCTGCGCTCAAAACCTTATTCGAGCTAAAAAATGCAAAACGTGTTCAATTTACCGACAATCTGCTGACAAATAACTGGGTCGGCTCGGCGTTTCGGATCACGATTCGCAATCAGGAGGGCGCGGCGCCATTTTCAACCATCGAAGACGTTTTGATCAAAGACAATATCGTCAACGGCGCCGGCGCCGGCATTAACATTCTCGGTAAAGACGACTCCAATCCGAGCCAGACGCTCAAACGGCTCACTGTCGAGAACAATCTGTTGCTAAATATCGGCGGTAAGGACTTTGACGGGAGCGGCGGGTATTTTATCCAGATCGCCGATGGCGAAAGCATAGCCATCACAAATAACACGGCATTCAACACGGGTAACATTGCTACTTTTCACGATGCTTCGCCGCGCGGCCTCGTCGTTCGCGACAATCTGATCGGCCACGGCGACTACGGAATACATGGCATTGACACCAGTTCCCCGGCCGCTCGGTCAATGTTTCAAAACAACATCTTCCTTAATCTCAACCGGGTGCCGCCGTCCGATTACGCATTCCCGTCGGGAAATTCGATCGTCGTCGGCATAAAAGACATCGGATTTGTAAACGCGGCGACTAATGATTATCGCCTCGCGGCGGGCAGCAAGTTCAAAGGCAAAGGCTGTGACACGTCAAAATTTTCGCCTGAGCTGGTGAAATACATTCTGAAATAGAGGCTATGAAGCCAGGCCTTCGTAGAGCTTGACGACGGCAGCGATGTTTGTTGTATCGGATACTTTGATAGGGTGATCCCGCTTAGTGGATGTAACGATCTCGCAAACCTTTTTGACCAGCCCGGCTTTATCGCCGATCCTGATCAGATGAACGTCTTCAGGCCGTTCACCTGTATCGGTTGCAATCACGGGCGTGCCAAGAAACAATGCCTCGTGAACGGAGATCGCATCGCCGTCAAACAGCGTCGTCCGAAGAACTATGTCGGCGTCTTTCATTAGATGGAGCGTGACAGCGTGTTCGACATTGTCCGCGAGTAAGATCGCGTCAGCACAGCCGCTGGCAGCCACCGCTGCTTCGACTTCGCTGTGCATCGAGCCACCACCGACAATCATCAATCCGGCTTTTGGCAGCTCGGCGGTAATTTCCTTCATCGCGGCGATCGGGAGTAGCGGATCGTAATCTTTCTCTAGTCCCCCGACAGCTACCAGCAGCGGGGTGTGAGCCTTACAAAACGCCGACAATGCTGTGGGAACGGTCACATTTACGTCTGGGTGCTTGAGTGCAAATGGAGGAACAACCACTATCCTCTCGGCGCCAAAACGTTTAAATACTTCGGCAAGTTTCTCGTTTACCGCGATGATTCGCGAAAAACGTCGAAACACCCGGCCCGTGAACGATCCCGGCCTTGAGCCTCTAGCCTCTTCGCTCTCCGCGAATCCGCCTGAATGGATTGTCAACACACTCCGGCCCCGACCAAATATCGAGCAGACCAGGACTAACGTGAGCACGCGGTTCGTGACTTCGCCGCCGATATGAAGGTGCAGCACGTCAAATTGCATTTTTCTCAGCAGTCCGATCAAAGCCAATGATGAACCTGGGTGATAAACATTGGGCTCGTCGGTCACGCTGCTGCTGCGCGATGTCACGATGATGGAACATCGATGCCCGGCAGCTCGCAGTTCATCACGGATGGCGAGCATATTGCGGCTTATCCCGCCCTCAGGCGGTGGATAAGGGCCGAGTTGTAACACGTGCAGCGGCATTATTTATTCAGAAGCGAATTATACAGTTCGATGGTACGGCTCAGCTGTACGTCCTGCGAAAATTTTACAGCCGCGATATGTTTCGCTGCCTCTCCAAATCGCGTCGCGTTAGCCTCATCATTTAACAACTCGATAAGTCGTCCCGCCATCGCTTCATCGTCGTCTGAGCCGACCAAATATCCAGTTTCGCGGTCAACGACGGCTTCGGCTGCTCCGCCAACATTTGTCGCGACAACCGGCTTACCCGCGGCCATGTATTCGAGGATCGAATTAGAAAACCCCTCAGCAGTGGATGTCAGCACGCATGCATACGACGCCGAAATCAAGGCAGGCATGTCGTCGCAGCGGCCAATGAAATGAACGATCTTACCGATCCCGAGCTTATCGGCGACATCATTCAACTCCGCTCGCAGGTCGCCTTCACCGGCGATAACAAAATGTGCGTTAGGTATAATTTCAGACACCCGTTTCGCTGCGCGCAGAAACATCGGAATGTTTTTTACCAAATGCCGCAGGTTCGCAACCAACGTAATAAAACGGATCGATTCTCCGACCGGTAAACCAAATTTCTCCGGCGCCAACACCGCGTTCTGCTTAAACCGTGAAAGATCGAGTCCGTTGTAAATAAGGTTGATCTTGCCGGACGCTATCCCGCGTTCGATCAGATGCTGACGGACTGCCGCCGAATTTGCAACGATCGCGTCGGCACGGGCGAAAGCCAGCTT
This sequence comes from Chloracidobacterium sp., assembly GCA_043749325.1. GTDB lineage: Bacteria > Acidobacteriota > Blastocatellia > Pyrinomonadales > Pyrinomonadaceae > OLB17. The sequence goes on from JAYVDQ010000632.1 coordinate 8,377, forward strand.
TTCGACAAATTCCTGCCCGCTCGAACGCATCCCGTTCGTCTCACGTTTGGATGCTACGCGGGCTTCGACACCGGCCAGTTTTGCCGCCGCCATGCCGAATACATTTGTATAGAAATCGTGCGTGTGAACAAGGTCGATCTTGTTTTTATTCAGATATGCGGCGCACCGGCGGACCTGGCGGACAAAATTTGCATTATAGAACGAGGTTAGTGGAAATGCGGGGATGTCGGTAAAACCCGCCTCGTCCATCTGGACACGCAAAACGCCCTCGTTATTAAGCGTCGCCGCCAGAACGTCGAAGGATCCTTCGTTTTTCAACAATCCCGAAAGAGCGACCGCCTGACGTTCGGACCCGCCCAGGTAAAAGCTGCCGATCAATTGTAGGACTCGTTTCTTCACTTGGAAGCAGGACGACGGCGGTCGGAAGAGGGCGTTCGACGATCGTTCTTTCGCCGCTCGACAAAGCCAAGCGATGCAGTCCGCGGTCCTCGCTCGGTCTTGATGAAAAGATCGTTGCCCAGCCGGCGGATGCTGGCATACGCCTCTTTCGATTCCGAAAACAGCTCGTTTCCGTTTACTACCAGGCTGTCGCCATCGATCAGGACAACTTCGTCAGGCACCGTTTCGCCCGAGCCCAACCGTGCCCACGAATATTTGAAATTTGTATCAAAAACACCAGTTTCGATCATTTTCCCGGGCTCATCGTTAAAAACAAAAAGATCGGTATAGCCGCAATATTTTATAACGAAAGCACGCCCGTTTGCGATCGGCACTTCCGAGACCTCCGTTGGGCGGACTCCCTGATCGGTTGGCAGAATGATGGTGAAAAATTCCTGGGTTCCGATGCCGTTCGAAACAAATCGCATAAACGGCGCGTTGACGCGGTTGCCGTGATTGGTCGATATCCAGCTCTCTTTCTGCTGCCACGCCCCGTTATCACCAAATGTGAAAATACGGCTGTTCCGGTCACCGACCCACGCTCCGTCGTCGCCGATCGATGGCTTTATGTCGTAGGCAAAATGAAAATTTAACGAATATTCGTGTTC
>JAYVDQ010000633.1:0-2227 GCA_043749325.1 Chloracidobacterium sp.
ACTATTGCAGCGTCAATCCGCACCTGCCGCAAAATTTGATATGTGCGGGATACGTTCCACCGCAGCGACGGCAGAGGCGTTCGGCCTGCGGCGGAGCGCTTTGGTGGTAGCTGGACGTGAAATTTGCGGGTTGGCGGGCGGCGGATTGTTGGGCAGGCGTGATATTTAGCCCGCAGCGGCCGCAGAATTGTGAATTTTCAGGCAGCGGATTGGAGCATCGCGGACATGGATAGGTATTTGCCGCCTGGCCGCGGCTGATAAATGAAAACGAACCGCTACCGCAGCGGCCGCAAAACCGGACGCCTTCGGCAAAACGTGATCCGCAATTCGAACACGCCACGATACCGGGCATTACGCTCGAATGAATTGCGCCGCTGCTGCTCGCTCCCTGCGATGGCGACGGTTGACTCGGTGTGCCGTGAACGGGCCGCAGTTGGGCCTGAATGACCTGCTCGTTAGCACCGGCGCGGACTTCGATCAGGCGTTCGTCATCACGCTCACCGGCCTTAGAAACTCTCAAGATATGCTGTCCCGCCGGAATATCCGTCAGAACAACGCGGCCCGAACTGCCGATGCTGCCCTTTCGCTCGTCGTTGACATAGACCTCAGAGTTAATGGGAGCTAATACGACAAGGCGGGACACGCCTGAGCGTTTTTTCTCGTCGATGTCCTCGGCGGCGTTTTCGAGTTCCGTGATCCACTCTCCGACCGATGTCGGGCGCTTGGCCGGATCGACCTCAAGAGCGTGCATTATTACCCGATCAACATCCGCCGGGACGTCAGACCTGATGGACGAAAGCGGCGGCGGCTTTTGCATGATCTTTTGCATGATGAGCTGCATCATGTCGCCGGAAAATGGCGTTTTGCCGCCCAACATCAAATATGCGATCGTGCCCAGAGCGTATAGATCGGCCCGTTTATCGACGCCCATTTCGGGCTGCATCTGCTCGGGCGACATGAATTCGGGCGTGCCGATGATGCCACGGGAGGAAGGCGTGGCATTTGAGCTGATGTCGGTTACGGTCTGATTGATTATCTTTGCGAGGCCGAAATCGCCGACCTTTACAAAACCGTCGCCTCCCTTCCCTTTCTGCATTATGAAGATGTTGGCGGGCTTGAGGTCGCGGTGGAGGATGTTGAGGTCGTGTGCGGCTTCGACGCCGTCCGCGATCTGGCGGAGCAACCGGACAGCACGCTTGACCGGCAGCGTGCCCTCGCGGCGGAGCAGTTTGTGAAGCGTTTCGCCCTCGACGTACTCCATCACGAGATAGAAAACGCCATCGGCCGTCTCGCCAAAATCCGTCACGCTCACCGTATTCGGATGCAGGATCGACGCGGCGGACTGGGCTTCGCGTTCAAAGCGGGCGATGGCCTCGCCCTCTTGCAGGTCGTCGCTGCTCAATATGTCCTGGCGAACCGTCTTTACCGCTACATTTCGGTGATCAAACTTATTATCTTTCGCCAAATAGACCTGGCCCATCGCACCGCGGCCTAGTCGGCTCTGCAGGAGATAGCGTTCGGCCAAAAGCTGTGTCCCCGGCAGCGACAGACGCGTCGGAGTGCCGTCATGCGGACACGCTGCCACATCGTCCGGGAAACAAAGCTCACATTTCGGGCATTCCTTCATAAGTCAGACAGGGGGTCAAAAACTATTTTCAACGCAAAGCCGCAAAGGTGCAAAGGCGCAATGGAAATGAATTGCAAAAATGGTTTTCTGGGTTGGCGACTTTGCGTCTTGGCGTCTTGGCGTTAAAAATCTGGTTTGCTATACTATCGCTTGTTTTTGGGTCGTTAGCTCAGTTGGTAGAGCAGCGGACTCTTAATCCGCGGGTCGCAGGTTCAATCCCTGCACGGCCTACCAAAATCAATGCACAATTGAGAGTGCACAATGCACAATTTTTGGAGCTATTCCATTATGCGTTGTGCACTTTGCATTTTTAATTGATCTACACCTTGTCACGCCATTTGAGGACTTCGTCACGGAGGATCGGGTTTTGTTGAAAGCTGCCGGTTTGCCCCTGCGCGGCCGTCGCCCGCTGGATGTGCCAATAGCTGAGACCCAACTTTCCAATGGCCCGGACATAATTGCTGCGCGGCCGAAATTTGCCGTTGAATAGGCCGCCGAGCACCCAGCCCGAGCTTTTGAACGCCGACATGGCCTTTGTCGCGTGTTCCTGCGGGATAAGGCCGCGAGCGATGTCGATGGCCAGCATTTCGTTGAGTATCT
>JAYVDQ010000634.1:0-8476 GCA_043749325.1 Chloracidobacterium sp.
TGTTTCGTAATCCGGATAGTCGTTCAGATGGCCAAGGAAAAACTCGCCGTCCTGCCAAAATGTATATTCAAGAGTACGCATAGCTCAAGTTACTCCTTAAATCGTTTAAATATCAAACACGCGTTTGTCCCCCCGAAACCGAAATTGTTCGAGAGGACGTAATCCACCGTACCATCGCGAACCTCGTTTGGAATGTAATCCAGATCACAATCCGGGTCCGGAAATTCGTAATTAATCGTGGGCGGCAGTTTGTTTTCCTGAATCGCCAAAACGGAAATCACTGCCTCGATTCCACCCGCAGCACCGAGGGCATGGCCGGTCATCGATTTGGTCGAGCTGACGGGAATATTGTAGGCGTGTTCGCCAAAAACCTTTTTTATCGCCAACGTCTCAAATTTATCGTTATACGGCGTGGATGTGCCGTGAGCGTTGATATAGCCGATCTGCTCAGGAAAAAGCTCAGCGTCCTTTAGAGCCCGCTGCATGACGCGGATAGCACCGGAACCTGTTTCGTCCGGCATCGTGACGTGAAATGCATCGCCGCTCATGCCGTAGCCCACGATCTCCGCTAGGATATTGGCACCCCGAGCTTTCGCGAATTCCAGTTCCTCAAGGATTAGCAACCCTGCGCCTTCGCCGATCACAAAGCCATCACGGGTAAGATCGAACGGCCGCGAAGCGTGCTTCGGATCGTCATTTCGCGTCGAGAGAGCCCGCATAGAAGCAAATCCCGCCACCGACATAGGCGTGATCGCACTCTCGGCGCCGCCGCAGATCATGGCATCGGCGTCGCCGCGTTCGATAATGCGAAAGCTGTCGCCGATCGCGTGAGCCCCAGCCGAACAGGCGGTAGCCGTCGCCGAATTCGGTCCCTTGGCACCGTGTCTGATCGAGACATTGCCGGAAGCCAAGTTAACGATTGCAGAAACAATAAAGAAGGGCGAAACGCGATCCGGCCCTGAATTGAGGAGCTTTTCGTGCTCGCGCTCAATAGCCCAGAAATCGCCGATGCCGGAACTGATATAGGTTCCAATCATCTCGGCGTTCGAGTCGTCGATCACCAGTCCGCTGTGCTTCATTGCTTCATCTGAAGCAGCTAAAGCAAAATGCGTGAACGCACCCATCCGGCGGGCTTCTTTTTTATCCAGGAAGCTGAGCGGGTCGAAATCCTTTACTTCGCATGCAAATTTGGCGGAGTACGAGGACGCATCAAATTTCTTAATGTAATCCGCTCCGCTCTCGCCATTCATCAACGCGCTCCAAGTTGTCCGCACGTCGTTTCCGACAGCCGTGACCACTCCGAGCCCTGTTACTACTACTCGACGTCTCATAATTTAATGGTGAATGGTGAACGGTGAATGGTGAATGAAAAAAACCTCCGTCATTCACCATTCACCGTTCACCATTAACAATTAGGCTGCCTTGTGCTGCTCTACATAAGCGTAAGCATCGCGCACGCTCTGGATCTTTTCCGCGTCTTCGTCAGGAATTTCGATATCGAATTCCTCTTCAAAACGCATCACGAGTTCGACCAAGTCGAGCGAATCCGCACCTAAATCTTCGATAAAGCGTGCATTTTCCGTAACTTCTGCTTCGTCCACTCCTAATTCGTCGACGATTATCTGTTTGATCTTATCTTGAACTTCTGACATATTTTCTCCTTATTATCCTAATTATAGCGTTTCTATAGTATTTCTTAACCCTTCTGAATTCTCAATGTTGGCATAACCAACTTCTTTGTTAATTTGCCGCACCAGCCCGGTCAAAACCTTTCCCGGACCGATCTCTACAAACGTTTCAACCCCGTTCGCCGCCATATTTTCGATCGTTTGCAGCCAACGAACCGGCGACGAAACCTGCCTGGTCAACCTATCGCAAACAGCCGAAGCGTCATTATTTACATCGGCATCGACGTTATGCAAGATGGGATAAGCGAATTCACCGTATTTCAGACTTCGCAGATCGTCGGCAAGCCGTTCCTGAGCCGGCATCATCAACGCACAATGAAAAGGTGCCGAGACATTCAACTTGATGGCCCGTTTTGCACCCTTTTCTTTCAAAATCTCACATGCACGGTCGACCGCCTCGGAGTTTCCAGCGATCACGACCTGCGATGGCGAATTAATATTCGCCGGGCTGCAAACCTGCCCTTGTGCCGCCTCGGCACATCCGGCTTCAATTGTGGCGACGTCCAGCCCAAGTATCGCGGCCATTGCTCCGACCCCGACCGGAACGGCCTCTTGCATATATGTTCCGCGTTTGCGAACGGTTTGCACCGCGTCGGCAAAATCCACCACGCCCGCCGCAACTAATGCTGAATACTCACCCAAACTGTGTCCGGCAACAAAGTCCGGTTTCGCCAAGCCTTCCGATTCACCGGCCCTGAAAGCCGCGATCGAAGCGGTCAGAATCGCGGGCTGCGTATTAGCCGTTAGCTGCAGGTCAGCTTCGTCGCCGGAAAAACACATCTCCGAAAGCGAAAAACCAAGTGCATCATCCGCCGCCTCGAACACCTCGCGGGCCGCGGCAAAATTATCAAACAAGTCTTTCCCCATTCCGACAGCCTGGCTGCCCTGACCTGGAAAAATGTATGCGATCTTCATCATTTCTAATGCAGAGGCCCGGGCGTAAGCAAGGGCGTAACATTCAACGCTGCGTCTTACGCCCTTGCTTACGCGCGGGCCTCCGCAAAACAACTAGAACCAAATCACCGTTCCGCCCCATGTCACGCCGCCGCCGAACGCGGTCAGCAGCACGAGGCTTCCCTCTTTAATGCGACCCGACTGAATGCACTCGTCCATCGCTATGGGGATTGACGCGGAGGACGTATTGCCCATTTCCGCAATATTTGAATAGACCTTTTCTTCTGGCACGCCGAGACGCGATGCGACGGCGTCGGTGATCCGCTGATTGGCCTGGTGAGGGATCACAATATCAATATCTTCAACCGTATAACCCGCTTTCTCGACCATTTCGGCCGAAATATCCGCCATCGAGCGCACAGCAACTTTGAAAAGCTCGTTGCCTTTCATCTTAAAAAAATGCTCGCGGTCGTCGATGGTTTTGTGTGTCGTTCCGAGTTTTGTGCCGCCGCCCGGAGCGTAGAGCTGTTCTTCGTAACGGCCGTCGGAACGTATTTTTGTCGCGAGAATTCCTTTGCCTTCCGAAACCGGGCCGAGAACCGCCGCTCCGGCTCCGTCGCCGAAGATAACGCAGGTTCCGCGATCGGTGTAATCGACATATTTGGTTAAAACTTCGGCTCCGATAACCAATGCGTATTGAATTTGACCCGTTCGGATCATGGATTCGACCATCGTTATGCCGTAGATAAATCCCGAACACGCCGCAAAAACATCCATTCCCGCTGCGTTCGTCGCACCGATCTGTGCCTGAATGAGAGCGCCGGTCGAGGGCATGATCTGATCGGGCGTCGTCGTCGCGCAGACGATGATCTCGATGTCCGTCGGCTTTAACCCGGAGCGCTCCAATGCCTGCATCGCGGCCTTGACGCCGAATTGCGAAGTATATTCGTTATCGGCAGCCTTATGTCGCTGCTTGATGCCGGTGCGCGTGGTTATCCACTCATCGTTTGTATCGACCATCTTTTCCAGATCGGCATTCGTTAAGATGCCTTCCGGATAAGAATGTCCCATCCCGATGATTCCAGCGTTTTGTCCTGTCATTGATTAGAATTAGAACTCAAAAATCCGCAAATTTCAAAAGGTCTATTCGGCGTCTTTGACATCGATTATCTGCCGGCCCTTGTACATGCCGGTCTTAGGATCGATGCGATGCGGTTGCTTGGTTTCACCCGAATCTTTGTCGGTATAAAATTGCGGTGTTTTCAGAGCATCATGAGCACGGCGTGTACGCGTGCGTGCATGTGAGTGTCGTCGTTTTGGATTTGGCATAATTAAACCTCTTACAATTGGCCGCTCAGGGCTAATTCAAACTCTTCAGTGCGGCCCATCGAGGGTCTATCTCATTTTCTTCGCACTTACAATCTATCAAATTTCGATTCGCACCGCATTTCGGGCACAAACCTTTACAGTCTTCTTTGCAAAACACCGTCTCGGTCGTCGCCAGTATCAACTGCTCACGAACAACCTCAACCATGTCAATTTCGTTGCTCGCGATTAGCGATTCATCGAGTTCGCTTTCGCCAAGCTCGATCTCGTCGTCCGTCGGCTCATCCGCCGCATCAACGAATATATCCTCAAACTGGACATCAATAGCCTTACCAACCAGTTCGAGACATCGAACGCAATCTGTTTCTACTCCAGCCTCAATGCGACCGCGAACGTGCGTCCTAGTGCCGTGTCGGCTGATATCACCCGCGAACGCCACATTTGTTGTAAGCCGCGCACCTTCGTCCAAGTCTATATCGCTCGGCTCAAACTCCAGTTCGATCCTTTTCGAATTCCTGCCAACACTTGCCAGATCGATGATCATTACAAAAGCGTCTCCTTCCTGCCCATCAATCTGGTAAAAGGCAAAACGATAATTATATCCTCTCACGCTAAAGTGTCAAACAATTAGCCTCACGTTAACAACTAATCTTCAACCGCCGAACCGGTCGCTTGGTCAAGGTTTTCAAATCCACGCTTCTTTAGTATAGCGTCAAGCCCGTTCACAACATCTCTAGCAAAGGTCGGCCCGCCGTAAATAAATCCAGTGTAGGACTGTATTAGCGACGCGCCTGCTGCGATTTTTGCAAACGCATCTGTGGCGGTAAATATACCGCCGCCGCCGATGATCGGCAGTTTTCCTTTCGAATATTTATAGATCGACGAGATCACCTCATTTGATCGTTGCTGCAAAGGTATTCCGCTCAATCCGCCATCCCCGATCGTTCCCGTGTCGGTTTTCAAGCCATCCCGCGAAATTGTCGTATTTGTCGCTATCAGGCCGTTGATCTCGAATCGAAGACAAATATCGACGATCGCTTCGATCTCAGCTTCGCTCAAATCCGGAGCAATCTTTACAAGCAATGGCTTGGGGCCAAGTTCGATATTTCTCGAAACCAAAGTCCCGACCAATTCCTCCAGATTCTCAGACTTTTGCAATTCACGCAGATTTGGCGTATTCGGTGACGAGATATTTAACGCAACATAATCGGCAACCGGGTGAACGAGATCAAAACTCTTTAGGTAATTTTCGGTCGCTTCCGTGTTGGGAATATTTTTGTTCTTGCCGATATTTACGCCGACTATGCATTTACGATCCAGTTTTTTTAGTCTCTCGGCCACGGTCAGGGCTCCATCGTTATTAAATCCGAGGCGATTGATCAATGCTTTATCCTCAGGCAAGCGAAACATCCGGGGCTTGGGGTTCCCTGGCTGTGGATCCAAAGTAACCGTCCCGACTTCGACAAATCCAAACCCAAGCGACGCAAGCTGATTGACGACAACGCCATTCTTATCAAAACCGGCCGCAATACCCAGCGGATTCGCGAATTTCAATCCGAATCTCTCGATCTTACCAAATTTCGACGCGTCGGAATGGGCAAACGGTGCGGCCAAACCCAACCGCAATGCCTCGATTCCAAGCTCATGAGCACGCTCAGCGTCTAGCCCGAATATCACGGGCCGGATAAGTTTTTGCCACAAGGCTCCCATCGTTTGTTCGCTTAATTCTAATGTAATCATCGCGTCAACGAAACTTTGAACTTGGAACTTTGAACTTCTGTCTGCCCTTTGTTACGATTTCCCTCGAATGGCTGATGAAATACATCTGGTTGAGAAGTCGCGGATAATGGATGCCGCCGGTATGAAGCGCGCTTTGCGTCGGCTTGCGACCGAGATCGTTGAGAAAAATCAGGGAGCCAAGAACCTCTATCTTGTCGGTATCCGCCGACGTGGTGTGCCGCTCGCCGAGCGTCTCCGCGACAAGATCGAAGCTCTCGAGGGCGAAGCTCCGCTCTACGGAATTCTCGACATTACGCTTTACCGCGACGATCTCTCGACTGTCGGGGCGAATCCTGTGGTCAATCGAACCGAGCTTGAAGAAGATATTGATGGTAAAAATATCATCCTTGTTGATGATGTCCTTTACACCGGACGCACTATCCGAGCGGCTATGGACCAGCTTATGGATTTTGGCCGCCCAAAGAAGGTACAGCTCGCCGTCCTCATAGACCGGGGCCGCGAGCACCGCGAATTGCCCATCCAGGCCGATTTTATCGGCAAACTGGTGCCGACAAAGCAAAATGAGATAATAAAGGTCATGCTCAAAGAGTTTGACGATGTCGAGGCCGTGGGCATTTACGAACGGCCATGATCTTTGAGATCGTTACCGCGATTGCGAACATCGAAACAATTGCCGAAGGCAGTTCGATACGCGTTCGGCAGCACCTTATTAAGAAGTATGGAAAAGGGCGTTGGAAGAAGAAAAAAGGCGTCGCAACTGTTAAACTGAGAGACGGAAGTTTCCGTTTAGCCGAAGTTCACTGGTACGAAGCACACGGAATCGGAAAGCGAGATATCAAGATCAAGTTTCCATTCCTTGATTGAGTTATGAAAACACCGCAATTTGTCGTTTGTTTAAATAACGAGGGCTATGCCGCTTCCCTTGAGGTAGGCAAGCTGTACAGGATAGTTCCTGACAAAGACGCTGAGAAGCTTGGCGGCCTTCGCGTTATTGACGAAGACGGTGAAGATTATTTTTACGATTCGGAAATGTTCTGCCCTTTGCAGGTTCCGCCTGTTGTGGCTCAGACATTGATTTCAGCTTCTAAGCAAGGTTAACCGCCTTGCTTTTTTTGTCGGAACGCGGGCAACTTGCCCGCACGTCTTGAATGAATAAACCGTTTAGAAGGAAAGATCTACTAGGAATCCGCAACCTGACTGCCGCGGAAATCCTGGGCATTCTCGACACCGCGGAAAATTTCAGCGAGATCTCGACTCGCGAGGTCAAGAAGGTTCCGGCCCTTCGCGGCAAGACGGTCATCAATTTGTTTTTCGAAGCCTCGACCCGCACCCGCACGTCATTTGAGCTTGCCGCCAAACGTCTTTCGGCCGACGCCGTTAATATCAGTGTCTCTTCATCCAGCGTTAGCAAAGGCGAGACGCTGGTCGACACGGCGATGAACCTTGACGCGATGGCCCCGGACTGCATAGTCGTCCGCCATTCGAGCGCCGGTGTGCCGCACCAGCTTGCCAAGGTCAGCAGGGCAGCGATCGTCAACGCCGGTGACGGGGCAAACGAGCATCCAACGCAGGCCCTGCTCGACGCGATGACGATCCGGGAACATAAAAAGAAGATCGACGGCCTCGAAGTCGCGATCGTTGGCGACATTCTCCACAGCCGGGTTGCCCGTTCGAATATCCATCTGTTGACAAAGCTCGGAGCAAAGGTACGCGTTGCCGGTCCTGGAACGCTTGTCCCAAAGGATTTTGAATATCTAATCGACGCCAATCCTCAATCCGCAATCCGCAATCCGCAATTAGAGGTCTGTCCGCACGTCGAGGACGCTATCGCCGGAGCCGATGTCGTAATGATCCTTCGCATCCAACGTGAACGGCAGGACTCGGCCTACTTCCCCACCTTGCGCGAATATGCGATCCATTACGGGCTGACGAACGAAAGATTGGAACTGGCAAGGAAAGACGCGATTGTACTCCACCCGGGCCCGATGAATCGGGGTATTGAAATATCGTCAGACGTTGCCGACAGCTCGCGTTCGCTGATTCTCGATCAGGTAAAATACGGTGTCGCAGTTAGAATGGCGGTCCTCTATCTTGCAACCGGAGGAACTCCGACCAATAGTTAATTTATGAAGTTGTTGATCAAAAATGGCCACCTCATCGACCCTGCCGAGGGCCAAAATAGCGGGAAGGATCTTCTGATCGAAGATGGCAAGATCGCGGCGTGGCTCGGACCAAATGACGCCAGGCCTGACGGGGCTGAGGTATACGACGCTAGCGGCCTCGTCGTTGCTCCAGGCTTCATCGACATGCACGTCCATCTGCGTGAGCCGGGGCAGGAGCACAAAGAAACGATAGCAAGCGGCTGTGCCGCCGCGGTTGCGGGCGGCTGGACGAGCGTTTGTCCGATGCCGAACACCAACCCGATCAATGATAACGCCGCGATCACGCGTTATATGATCGAGCAGGCAGAACGTGCGGGGCTGGCCAATGTATTTCCTATCGGTGCGATCACTAAATCATCCGACGGTGCCGAGCTTGCCGAAATGGGTGAAATGAAGGCCGCCGGAGCAGTTGCCGTTTCGGACGATGGACGCCCCGTGCCGAATGCCGGAATTATGCGTCGGGCGATGCAGTATGCACTCGATTTTGATCTGCCTGTGATCGATCATTGCGAGGACAAATCCCTTTCCAGCGGCGGCGTTATGCACGAAGGTCGAATTTCACTGCTTCTGGGCCTCAAAGGCATGCCCGCACTCGCCGAGGACATCGACGCCGTCCGCGACATCATCCTGGCCAAAGACACAGGTGCTCACATTCACATCGCCCAT
>JAYVDQ010000635.1:0-5067 GCA_043749325.1 Chloracidobacterium sp.
GGGCGTGACGGCAAAGGAGCTTGAAAAAGCAAAGAATCAGCTAGTAGCCAACGCGGTTCGCGCACGCGAGGACAATGACCGAAAAGCCGTCGCCATCGAGCGTGCCATCGCGTATCAACACGATCCCAAAGCCGTAAATACCGACATTCCGCGGCTTCAGGCTATCACGGCAGCCGATGTTTTGCGTGTTATGAAAAAATATTTTAACGACAACAATCGCGTTGTGATCTACTACACCGTCGACGGAGGTGCAAAATAATGAATAAGAGAATTTTCACCGGAGAGACGCTGAGACTCAGAGATATATTTGTTAAATCTGTTTCCAGATTCTTCGTCCTGTTTTCTTTGATTTCTCTGTGCCTCTGTGTCTCTGTGGTGAATACCGTCGCTCAGGAGCAGCCGCCTGCACCGGGAGCCTCCAAATCGGTCAGCGTTCCTGCCGTACGGGAAAAGAAACTGTCGAACGGCCTGACGGTCGCGACAATTCAACGAACGGGCGTGCCGCTCGTCACGATACAATTGCTCGTAAAAAGCGGTGCTTCCACTGAGGATGCGAGCAAGGCCGGGCTTGCCGATATCACTGCCTCAATGCTGACAAAGGGAACCAAAACGCGTTCCGCCACGGAGATTGCGGAAGCAATTGAATTTCTCGGTGGTTCGATAAGCAGCGGGGCAGCTTGGAACAGCTCTTTTGTTTCTGTAACCGTTACGTCGGACAAGGTCGATAAGGCATTGGCGATAATGGCAGACGTAGTGCTCAATCCAAAATTCGACCAGAAAGAGCTTGATCTGCTCAAATCACAGACGCTCGACGGCCTGACATACAACCTCAAACAGCCGTCGTTCCTGGCGAATTATGTTGCAAGCAAATACAGTTTCGGCGAGCATCCGGCTGGTGGAACACCAGCAAGTTTAAGCGGTATTACGGTGGCCGATGTAGCAAAATTCCATAAGGACAAATTTTATCCTTCCAACTCGGTCTTGATTTTTACCGGAGATATTTCGATCGAACAAGCCAAGACGGCCGCTACGAAATATTTCTCGGGTTGGGAGCCTCGACGAACAGTAATAAGAGGATCCGGAGATTCTGCATCGGGACAAGGGCGTACTTCATCGGAACTTTCCTCTCCTCCGTCTGCCCAAACCCCAGCAATAGCCCATTTCCTTGTCATCGATTTACCTAAATCTGGACAGGCCGCTGTTAACTACGCTAAACCTGTTCGATCTGTTGGCCGTAGCAGCAACTCATACTACCCGGCGTCAGTGCTTAACTCCGTCCTCGGCGGCGGTTATTCCTCACGTCTGAATTACGAAATTCGCATCAAACGTGGCTTATCGTACGGTGCCGGGAGCAGTTTTGCGTGGCGTGAGTCGAAATCTAATTTTGCGACACGTATCCAAACCAAGACCGTGTCGGCCGCCGAGGTTCTTCAGCTGGTCATTGCGGAGCTCAAGAAACTTTCCGATAGCTCCGTCGCATCGGACGAACTGATTCCGCGCAAGTCCGTTTTGACCGGCAATTTTGGCCGTAATCTCGAAACGACGGGTGGCCTGGCTAGTGCGATCAGCGATCTTTATGCAGTCGGCATTCCGACCGCTGAGTTGAATGCCTACGTCTCTAACGTTAACGGCGTTACCGGAGCACAGATCAAGGATTTCACTGCACATAATCTGATGGGCGGCGACGTCATCATCGTCGGCGACTATGCGGATTTTAAGGACGATCTTGCAAAGCGTTTTCCTAACATGAAGGTCGAGGTCATAAAGGCCGCCGATCTCGATCTCAGTAAGGACAACCTGCGTAAGTAACCCTTTTATTTTTGCCCGCGAAACACGCGAAAAGACGCGAAAACTGTTAGATTAATTTTTTGCAGTATTTCGTATCTTTCGCGTATTTCGCGGGCATATTTCTTTTTCTATGCATCGAAATCTTCGTACATTTATTGAATCGCTTCGCCGCGAGAATGAGATCGTCGAGATAAACGCCGAGGTTGATCCATACCTTGAGATCGCCGAGATCCACCGGCGTGTTATCGACGCCCAGGGAAAGGCACTGCTTTTCCTCAACGTAAAAGGCTCGGATTTTCCCGTTGTCACCAATCTTTTCGGTACGCGAAAGCGCATCGACCTTGCATTTGGCAAAAAGCCGCTTGAGTTTGTAAAACGGGCGGTCGACGCCGCCGAAAACCTGCTGCCGCCGAAGCTCGGTAAGCTATGGGAATATCGCGATCTGGCCTTCACCGCTGCTAAATTTGGTACTAAATCCACGAGCAATGCTCCGGTTCTCGAATCGCGGCAAATCACAGTCGATCTCGAAAAACTACCGTTTTTGCAGCTTTGGCACGAAGACGGCGGGTATTTCAACACTCTGCCGCTCGTCTATACCGAAAGCCCGTTAACCGGCAAGCATAATCTGGGCATTTACCGGATGCAGCGTTACGACAAAACCTCGACCGGGATGCATTGGCAGATCGGCAAAGGCGGCGGGTTTCATTATTTCGAGGCGGAGCAACAAAATAAGCCGCTGCCCGTTACGGTTTTTCTTGGTGGTTCGCCCGCAATGATACTTTCAGCCGTCGCTCCGTTGCCCGAGGACGTTCCCGAATTGATGCTTGCGTCGCTCCTTGCCGACTCAAAAATAACAACGGTGGCAAATCCGCTTGGGGCTAATCGCCATCGCTTGATCGCCGAAGCGGAATTCGCCATTTGTGGCAGTGTCGCCCCACACGAGCGAATGCCCGAAGGGCCGTTTGGCGATCACTACGGCTATTATTCGCTCCAGCATGATTATCCCGTGTTTCGTGCCGATGCGGTTTTCCACCGCAAAGACGCGATCTATCCTGCGACCGTTGTCGGCAAGCCGCGTCAGGAAGATTTTTTTATTGGCGACTATCTGCAAGAGCTGCTTTCGCCGCTATTTCCGCTGGTAATGCCGGCCGTTCGTGACCTGTGGAGCTATGGTGAGACCGGATTTCATTCGCTGGCCGCGGCGGTCGTGCGGGAAAGGTATTCGCGCGAGGCATTGTCAGCCGGATTTCGCATTCTTGGCGAAGGCCAACTGACACTCACAAAATTTCTTCTGCTTACCGACAAACCGCAGGACCTGCGTGATTTCAAATCGCTGTTTGAGCACATCCTCGCCAGGGTCGAATGGCACCGGGATCTTTTTGTGTTTAGCCAAACGGCCTTCGACACCCTCGATTACGCCAGCGGCAAGATAAATCAAGGCAGCAAAGCGATCCTGATGGGCGTGGGCGATGCCAAAAGGGAGCTGACGCGTGAATTCAGCGGCGATCTGCCGTCCGGGATCAAACACGCCGAGCCTTTCTGTGGCGGTTGTCTCGTTGTCGCGGGTGATTCCTATGATAAAGACAAAGACCTTGCCGACCGCGTGGCAAAATCAGGAAAGTTCGATGATTGGCAGTTGGTTGTCCTACATGACGATGTCGAATTTGCCCGCTCTACCGAGAAATTCCTCTGGGCGACATGGACGCGATTCAATCCGGCGACCGACATATTTGCAAAAAACATCGAGCTTAAAAATAACCACATCGGCTATACCACCCCCGTCGTGATCGACGCGCGGATGAAGCCGTGGTATCCGAAAGAAGTTGAGGCCCGCGAAGACATCGTCAAACTCGTGGACAGCCGGTGGGGCGAATATTTCTAAGATAAGAATTCACGACAAAGACACAGAGCATACAAAAATATGAAAAGTTGGCCGTCACGAATATTGGCCGGATTTGTAGTTTTTTCGGCGATATTTATGGGTTGCCTAGCCTACGCCTATTACATCGAACCGCGTCGGCTCGTCGTCAATCAATCGACCATCAGGATCAAGGGCTGGAATCCGTTATTCGATGGCCTTAAGATCGTAATGATCGGCGATATTCACGGCGGCTCGAATGCCATTGACGACGAGAAACTACGGCTGGTCGTCGAAAAAACCAACGAACAGAGTGCGGACCTCGTTGTGTTGTTGGGCGATTACGTCTCGCAGGAACGCGAAAATAAGCCACTTGCCCAGCGTAGCCTGCGAATGCCAATCGAAACTATCGTTAACGGCTTAAGTGGTATCAAAGCCACCTATGGAGTTTTTGCCGTGATGGGAAACCATGATGGTTATTACGGCGACGACCGGGTTGCGGCGGAATTTACGCGAGTGGGATACAAAGTCCTGCAAAATGAGGTCGCGATCATCGACAAAAACTGCCAACATCTGCGGCTGCTGGGATTTAAGGATCACCTGAAACTCAATAAAACGTGGATCGAAACCTCAAACGATGCGAAAAAGCTGCTTGAGACGACCGGCGATGGCGATATCATTGCTCTCGAGCACAGCCCCGACATTTTACCCGTGATCACCGGTGAACTGTCGATATCACCCAATCTAAAACTCATCCTCGCCGCTCACACTCACGGCGGCCAGGTTTGGCTTCCGCTTTTGGGAACACCAATCGTGCCGTCGATGTTCGGGCAGAAATATTCTTATGGCCATATTAACCAAAATGGGGTTGATATGTTTGTGACAAGCGGTGTCGGAACGAGCTTGCTGCCTGTCAGGTTCATGATGCCGCCGGAGATCGCTGTGTTGACCCTACGGTCAGAGTAAGAATTTAACCACAGAGAACGCGGAAGAGACACAGTTAATGGGCCAGTATTCATTATGTCTGTGTCGTCGGTGGTAAAAATCCTATCGTTCAACGATGGAATTTGAGGGGCTACTGCCCTAATATTATGGTTGTTAGTGTGTTTTAGTGGAGAACGTTATTTCCAGTCGAATCCATACCGCAATCGTCATCGCGACGGTTGCCGTTAACTCATTTTTTATATTTGCATGCGGCTCACCACGGGAAATTGCAAAATCCGAAAAACTGGCCAATATAAATTCGAACAGCAAACCTACCGAACGCGAGATCTCCGGCGTCTTCAGCGTAACCGGGGCCGGTGATAACGGCGTCGACGAATACAACGGCGTTCTTAATATCACCAATCAGGAAGACATTTACAGCTTTCGCTGGACCACAACGCATGGGTCTCATAACGGCGTCGGTATCCAATTAGGCG
>JAYVDQ010000636.1:0-2632 GCA_043749325.1 Chloracidobacterium sp.
CGAGCATGTCTTGATGAAAAATTGCTGCTCGCCAAATACTTCCACGCCGAGGTTAAAAAGCTCGGCTTCGAAAGCACCGTCGAACCGGAGTTATCCGTCGTCACCTATCGCTACGTCCCCGAAAACGGCGATGCCGATGCATTAAACAAACGTCTTGTGGAAGCGGTCGCAGCCGACGGCCGCGTATTTGTTTCATCGACCATGCTCGATGGCCATTTCACGCTGCGATTTGCCTGTCTTTCGTTTAGAAGCCATTTGAGCACGGTTGATATACTTTTGGATGTGCTGCGCGAAAAAACCGCCGGTTTTGTTGCGTCAAAAACAGAATAGATCACAGTTTTGCACAGACCGGCCTTATTTCGCGTTTTTCAAATAACGGTCAAACCAGTTCATCAATCGATTTAGATAATCAATAATGTGTTTCTCTTCCGTAAACCCGTGACTTTCGCGTGGGTATAGGACCAGATCAGTTTCCACGCCGTAGCGTTTTAATCCGCGATAAAACTGTTGGCTCTGTCCGATGGGATCGGTCGCATCGTTTTCGCCCTGTATTATCAAAGTCGGCGTCTTGGCGTTTTTTACGAACGTGATCGGCGAATTTTTTTGAAACGCTGCGAGATTTTCGTACGGCGTTCCGTAAAACCACTCGTCATACCAGGGAGAGTCTTCCGTACCGAATTCTGATGCGAGATCGGACAGACCTGCTCCTGCGACGGATGCTTTGAATCGGTTAGTTTGCGTCACCGACCACATTGCCATAAAACCGCCGTAGGACCATCCGGCGATCCCCACTCGCGAGTCATCCGCGACACCGCGACGCACGGCTTCGTCAACACCTGCTAGGGCGTCCTTAAAATCGCCGCCGCCCCAGTCGCCTCTATTTGAAGCCAAGAATTGCCATCCGTAGCCGGTCGAACCTCGCACATTTGGTAGCAGAACGGCGTATCCGCGCGACGCAAGCATCTGGGCCCACGAACTGCCAATGCCGCCAAAACCCGCGTCCCAGCGGCCGGTCGGGCCGCCGTGAATCAGAACGACGAGCGGAACGGGTTTGCCGGCCACGAAATCCTTCGGCGTGAAAAGCTCGGATTCGATCTTCACGCCATCGAAACTTTTGTACTCGACCATTTCGGGCTTTACCAGTCCCAATTTGCCTGCCGCGTCGTTAAAGTTAGTGACCTGAGTAAATTTGCCGCTTTTGTCGCTGACCCACAGCTCGCGAGGGCTTGTCGCCGTTTGGCCGACAACCGTCAGCACGCCGGAATTGTTAGCGTCAAAACTCGCGGGATTGGTCTCGAGGTTCGGAACAACGGAGCCCTTACCGTCCATCCCGATGCGATATAGTGCAGTTTTGAAACCCGTTTCGACGGCGGCGAGAATGGATCCGTCCGCTTGCCACCGATAATCGCCGATCGGCCGGTCAAGCGTCGTTCCGGTCAAATTGCGCGGCTCGCCGCCGGACATAGACTGAATAAATAGATCGTGCCCGATCGGGCTCGGCACGCGGCTTGCGATATACGTCAGGTTTTTGCCGTCCAATGAGACCTTTACGCTATCAAACTCGCCCTGCGGTGCAAACATCTCATGAAATTCGCCGTTTTTCTCAGTATTTGCATCAAGTGTATAAATGCGGTCTGTAAATTTTTCGGGTTCGTATTTGTCGGTCGCCGTGACTATGATCTTGTCGCCAGACGGCATCCAGCTAAGATCGGAAATCTTCCACTTTCCGCTGGTCAACTGCCGTGTTTGCTTTGCCGCAATGTTGATCGTCCAGAGCCGTGCAGCCTTATCGCTCTTGTCCACCACGCGGGCGTCGTCCTTTTCTTCCTCCTTCTTTGCCTCTTCTTCGGTCGCGGGCTCTTCGGCAAGATAGGCAAGTCGTTTGCCGTCTGGAGACCACGCAAAGGACTTGATGGAGCTTTTGCTTTCGGTCAGCTGCGCCGCCTCGCCGCCATCCATCGCCAACAAATAAATTTGCATTTTGCCGTCGCGGTTTGAGAGAAAAGCAATGGTTTGTCCGTCAGGCGACCAACGCGGGACCGAATCCTTTTTTGGCGCAGTCGTAAGACGTCTCAAATCCCGTGTACGCATATTAAACATCCAGATATCAGTATTGCGGGCCGCACCTTTCGGCGGATCGGTGACGGTAAAGGCTACACGTTCACCGTCAGGCGAGATCTGCACGTCGCTCAAACCGCGAAACGCCAAAATTTGCTCAGGCGTGATCGGCGCTGCGGTTTGGGCCAAACAAGCTGATCCTATACAAAAAAACAACAGAAATATAGAGGCGGTTATCTTCATATTTATTCAAAATTTGCCGTCGCGTCTCAAAAGAGGCCAATATCAAATTTCGCCCGGTTCCTTACCCGACAATTTAACGATTTATTGTATTATCAATACAGATTTTAAAGTTCGGAGAATTATACAACGAAAACCGATTTCCTTTAAGAGATTTGCTAAGACGGCGAGCTTTGCCCCATCAAACTTTCACGGCGTTATTTATATGGATTGGAAAGATAAAAAAGTTTTCTTAACCGGAGCCTCGAGCGGCATCGGCGAGGCGTTGGCTATTGCGTTGGCAAAAAAGGGAGCGATCCTCGGGCTGCTAGCGCGCCGCGAGGAATTACTCGTT
>JAYVDQ010000637.1:0-2552 GCA_043749325.1 Chloracidobacterium sp.
GAAACGACCCGAAACAAACGAATTTGCCCCGTATTACAACACCTACATCTCGCTCGTTGAGGGCGATAATGTAATTCCAATTCTGGATGCACAATCCGCCGAGTTGCGCGCTTGTTTTTCCGCGGTGCCCGAAGAAAAGGGCACGTTTGCCTACGCCGACGGCAAATGGACGATAAAGGAAGTGCTCAGTCATCTGATCGACGGCGAGCGAATGTTTGCGTACCGCATTTTGCGGATCTCACGCGGCGACAACACGCCTATCGAGGGGTTTGAGCAGGATGGCTATATCGAAAACTCAAACGCCAATAACAGGTCGTTCGAAGAACTGCTTAAAGAGTTTGACCTTCAAAGGGAAGCGAATTTGCTAATGCTCAACAACATCAGCGACGAAGGCTCGCGGAGAATTGGCACGGCAAGCGAAAAACAGGTATCCGTTAGGGCCCTAGCCTACATTATGGCCGGGCATGTGACCCATCATGCTCGTATTCTGAAAGAGCGGTATCTGGTATAGTAGAACCGTGAGAAAAGCATCTCAAGACTTAGCCATGTGGGTCGCTGGATGGAAGCTGGCGGAAACCGACCTTTTGGAGTTCAACCGAAAAGAATTGCGAGCTACTGACACTTATCGGTCGATGCTTGCGCTTGCAGACGCCTTCGAGGCATCTCTGCCGTTTAGTCGTCCGTTACCGACCACGGGGCTTGTGGAACAGCAGCGATACTTCAAGCTTATGAAGTCAAAATGATACCATTGCTGGCATTAGCCCAAGATGTCCAAGATTTCATAGAGTCTCGCAATTGGCGCTTCTGCATTATTGGAGGCATTGCGTTTGAAGATTCAGCGATTCAACGGGCCACTTATCATTCCTACTCCCCAGACATCAGTCTAAAAACGTGTTCAGCCGAAGATCTGATAGTTTTTAAGACGTTTGCCAATCGTACAAAGGATTGGGCAGATGTTGAGTCGGTGGTAACTCGACAGTCTGACTTGGAGTGGGAATACATTTTCGAGCAACTAAAACCGCTTGCAGATCTTAAGGACGCACCTGAGATTGTTGATAGACTGGAAGCGGTCAAAAAGAAATTTTATCGCCCGTGACCTACGACGCGATCATCATCGGCGGCGGAGCTGCGGGCCTGTTCTGCGCGATCGAGGCCGGAAAGCGAGGCCGGCGGGTCGCGGTGGTCGAGCATAACGCCGAGGTCGGCCGCAAGATAATTATCTCGGGCGGGGGACGGTGTAACTTCACAAACATCAACACTCGGGCCGAGAATTTTATCTCGCAGAATCCGCATTTCTGCAAATCGGCGCTTGCCGGTTACACGCCTCAGGATTTTGTGGAGCTCGTCAAGAAACACCGGATAGCATTTTACGAGAAAAAGCTTGGACAGCTTTTCTGTCGCGAGAGTTCGAGGCAAATAGTCGAAATGCTCCGGGCCGAATGCCGAAAGGCCCGGGTCGAGATCAAAACAGGCTGTATAGTGAGCGGCGTTCGGAGGTCAGATCTCTTTGAAATCGAAACAAGCCACGGGCAGGTCAAGGCCGAAAGGCTGGTCATTGCGTGCGGCGGGCTATCTTTTCCAAAGATAGGTGCAAGCGATCTTGGTTATCGTGTCGCGCGGCAGTTTGGGCTTAAGATCGTCGAAACGCGGCCATCACTCGTTGCAATGGTCCTGGCCGGCGAGAAATTTGGGCAGCTTGCGGGAGCTTCCATAGATTCGAAGGTCGCAGCCGGCAAGCAGAGCTTTCGGGAGAATATCTTGTTTACACATCGGGGAATGTCGGGGCCGGCCATTTTGCAGGTTTCGAATTACTGGCGGCGGGACGAGCCGATAACGATCGACCTCCTCCCTGAAAAGGACGCCGCGGCCCTGATTGCGACGAAACGAGACAGCCCCCAAACACTCGCCAATTTTCTCGGGAGCCTGGTTCCGCAGCGTTTTGCTGATGCCTTGGTCTTGAATAAATTTGCCAATAAACCTCTGAATCAACTAACAAACCGCGAGATCGACGAGGTCGGCCACGAGTTAAATGCCTGGCAAGTTCGTTTTAACAAAACCGAAGGCTATGACCGGGCCGAGGTCACGCTGGGCGGCGTATCGACGGCCGAACTCTCATCCCGCACGATGGAAACAAAAAAAACTCCGGGCCTGTATTTTATCGGCGAGGTTGTCGATGTTACGGGTTGGTTGGGCGGATATAATTTTCAGTGGGCGTGGTCGTCCGGTTATGCCGCCGGAAACGCGATTTAAAAAGGGCGAGGGAGACGTCTCCCACACCGTCTCCCTCTATTTTCGCGTCGCATACGGGGTGTATACAGCCGCGAAAGTCATATAAATTTTCTATCATCTATTCTACACTTTGAGAAACCCCCGTTCTTAGCTATACTCAAAATATGAATGATCGTGTACACTTTTACACAATCATTTAACTCTGTCAAGGGCAAAAACCATATATGTAGCTAGCATATGATATGTCCGGTTTATGTAGCAGGTGATAAGTCCGCTTTTAGGGGCGAAGGGTAGAGGATGGTAGCAGGAGACTTGAAACTGCT
>JAYVDQ010000638.1:0-3267 GCA_043749325.1 Chloracidobacterium sp.
TTGCAGTTATTGCGTTGGCTGCCAAACTAAGCAGGGCAGGTAATTCTTCAGAGAAAACCGGGTTGCGAGAAGTAGATTTATCAGCTATTTGCGATCATATAAAGCTTAAGGTCAACTATAAGCCTCTCACAGTCGACGCGTTGCTTAGCCGCTCAGATGAGGGATACGTTGCGACGGTCAATACGAACAGTACACTTTCACGGCAACGTAAGTCTCTGGCACATGAAATAGGCCATCTCGCACTCTTTCAGGCCACAGGTCTTACCCAGGCCTTTGGGCATATGTCGCTTCATGAAAGGTCCGATCAGGAGTCTGTTGAAATCGAGGATCTATGTGACTATTTTGCGTCCGAACTTATAATGCCGTCAGCCAATTGGCGAGAAGCTTTATCGGTCTATGGAACGTCATTAAGAACACTTAGAAGACTGAAAGAATCTTACAGAATTTCCTACGCAACGGCGGCGCGACGAATCGTCGAAGTTAGCCTAATTGAATGCGCAATTATTATTTGGAGCACGGTCTGCGAAGCCGAAGTTCTTGTTAAGCTTGACCCAGCTCGGTGCTGGGAGAGCATTACGCCGGGCCGAAAGGCTAAGCCACCATCGTTACTCCGAACCGAAGAACTGCTGACTGAAGGATCACCATTTGTCGCTTATGAAACCGGTGTCGAGAGCATTGGGAGGTTGTCGATTCCTTTAGGTGGATCTAAGGGAAAATATTTCGCTCATTCCGAGGTCGTTGATTTGGATTATATAGCGACCTTAATTGTTCCCCAGCGCTTTGGTTTGGATGTCGTCGTAGGAACTTCTGGCCCATAAATGCTTTCGAATCCTACGACACAGCTCTAGCCTGGCAATGTAGATTCGTTTTGGCGAGAAAGCCGAGCCGCCTTCATTTAAGGGCAAAGATAGCGACATCCGTCGCAGTGTGAAGACAAATCGAGGCCTAAATGAGTCGCAAATACCATCCGATAAAAAATCTGCTCGACCGGCTCGGCCCCGGGCTTATTACGGGTGCGTCGGATGATGATCCGTCGGGGATTGGGACGTATTCGCAGGCCGGGGCGGCGCTAGGGTTTGCGACCTTGTGGACAGCGATCGTCACGCTGCCGCTGATGGTCGTTGTCCAGCATATCTGCGCAAAGATCGGTATGTGCAGCGGCCGGGGATTGGCGGGCGTGTTGCACCGGTATTATCCGAAAAAACTGCTTTATCCGGTTGTAATA
Source organism: Chloracidobacterium sp. (assembly GCA_043749325.1). Lineage (GTDB taxonomy): Bacteria > Acidobacteriota > Blastocatellia > Pyrinomonadales > Pyrinomonadaceae > OLB17. The sequence continues at coordinate 1,226 of JAYVDQ010000638.1, forward strand.
GGTCTTGTAATTGCGAATACGATCAATGCCGGGGCGGACATCGCGGCGATCGCCGCGGCGATAAACATGTTCGTTCCCGTTCCGATCTCGGCGATGGTGATACCGATCGCGGTTGCGATAGTCATGCTTCAAATTTGGGGATCGTATCGCCTGATAATGAAGATCTTCAAATGGCTGACGCTGTCGCTTTTTGCGTATGTCATCGCCGCCTTTCTTGCAAAGCCTGATTGGAGCGCCGTAGCGTGGGCGACGTTTGTTCCACAGATAAGCCTCAGCAGCGAATATATCACAACCCTGGTAGCCATTCTCGGCACGACGATCTCGCCGTATCTATTCTTTTGGGAAGCGAGCGAAGAGGTAGAGGAAGAAAAGAGCGAGGGGCGCAAGAATGTATTGCTTCGCAGAGGCGCGACTGACGAGGAGATCAAAAAAGAGAAGATCGATACGATCGTCGGGATGCTGTTTTGCAACGTCGTTTTCTATTTTGTGATCGTATCGGCAGGAGCTACTCTTCACGTTACCGGCCAAACCAATATCCAGTCAGCCACCGAGGCGGCACAGGCATTGAAGCCGCTCGCGGGAAATTTTGCGACGGTACTATTTGGCATCGGGCTGATCGGTGCGGGTTTACTAGCGGTTCCAGTGCTGACGGGTTCGGCGGCGTACGCGGCGGCGGAAACGTTTGGCTGGAAGTCGGGACTGGATGAGAAACCCAGAGAGGCAAAGCGATTTTACGGCGTCATCGCCGCCTCGACCCTGATCGGCGTAGCGATAGATTTTCTCGGGATCAATCCGATCAGTGCTTTATTTTGGACGGCGGTAATAAATGGTGTGGTCGCTCCCCCTTTGCTGGTCGTTGTGATGCTGGTCGCAAATAATAAACGTGTGATGGGGCCGCGCACCAACGGTATCTTTACAAATATCGTCGGTTGGCTTGCCGCCGCGGTGATGTTTGCGGCGGCGATTGGGATGTTTGTTACCTGGTCGGAATGACGACTCCCATACTTTGAAAATTCTTTTGAGCAATTAGCCGGCTTTCGCTTTCGCAGATCGTAACACGCGCCGGATTTCAACACATTTACGATCATTGCTCCGTTGTGGTCGCTGCCGTCGATGAACTGTTTCGCATAGTTAGGTGGTATCCGCTGTTTTCTCGGCGAATTTTTCGAGACAAGTAGGGCAAAGGCAATCGGTGAATTTCGTACGTATGGTTTCGGCTTGTTGTTCCGTGAGCGTTAATTCGGTACACCAGCATCCGTCGAGTTTTGCACCGCAGCCGAATTCAGCACTACAGGATTCGCAAACCTTATTTTCCATAGTGGTTTCCATCGTTTAAAGTTTTGCAACCAACCTATTGTATTCAGAATGAGGCCCGATCCAGAACCAGAGCATTTCATCACCGGTTTTTATGCCGACCGCACGCCAGCCAATGCCGATGCGGACGGAAAATATAGGTCGAACATTGTGAATCTGTTTGAATTGTAGACTGGGATGATAAGGATTTGTTTTCCAAAGTCGGTACGAATCTCGTGCTTTCCGCTGAATGTGAGGCGGGAGTTTTTCAAACGCTTTCCAAAATCTTTCATTCGTCAAAGATTTCACAGAATTTCTTCAAGCGGTCGGGTCCGTCCATTTTTATGATCAGCCAAAGCCTCATCCGCAAGCATTGAAAGCGCATCCTGAGATGCGGCAAAGGTCCCATCCCAAAGCTCTTCCGCAGCAAGATCGTCGAGCAGCGATTGGGCGAGAATGTCCTGATCGGCAACCGGCAGAGCCGAGGCTTTAACGAATGCTTTTTCGAGTAATTTCGTCATATCTTAATCCGAATTATACAACAAGAACTCTAAAACCATAAAGATTTTGAGATCTAATAGATCTCCGATTCTCCATACGGCCGCGTCTTCCAGCGTTTGTGTATCCACATCCATTGATCGGGATAGGCTCGGATAATGTCTTCGATCTCGGCTGTGTAGGCGGCGGTCGTTTCGATAATGTCCTGCTTAAGGTCACCCGTTTTCGCGGGTTCGAGCAGCGGGCCGTGG
>JAYVDQ010000639.1:0-2289 GCA_043749325.1 Chloracidobacterium sp.
GCGATTTCGAGCTCGAGCCGGATAATCTGCACTTGTGGAGAAACGGCGAACGGGTACATTTGACCAACAAGTCCTTTCAGGTTTTGGTCTATCTCATCGAGCACCGCGACCGGCTCGTTTCGCGCAATGAGCTGCTCGAAAAATTTTGGAACGGACGCAATGTTTACGAAGAAAATTTAACAAAATGCGTCGGCGCCGTTCGCAAGGCGCTCGACGACCGCGGCGACGACCCGCATTTTATTCTTACGCATTGGGCCGAGGGCTATCGTTTTATTTGCCCGGTTGAAGAAAAATTCGTCAACGGAAATGGCTTTGAAGTCGAGAGCACCCGTGGTGTGCGAATCATTGTCGAGGAAGATGATGAAGAAATACAAACGGCAAGCTTACCCGACAAATCTCGACGCACGTTAAGAAACACGCGTCTGATCTTTGCGTCATTGGCAATCGCGGTTATTTTCGGGGCGGCGGCGGGCGCATGGTATCTACGGAGACCGCAAGCCGGAATAACTCAAACGTTTCACTCGATCGCAGTTTTACCGCTCAAAAATCTAACCGGCGATGCGGCAAACGATTATTTGTCTGACGGAATGACCGAGAGTCTGATTGCGTCGCTCTCGAAAATCGAAGATCTCCGGGTAATTTCACGCGGCTCGGCCTTTGCGTACAAAGATCAGGAGATTGATTTTTCAGAAGTCGGCGGACGGCTCGGGATCGAATCGGTTCTGGTGGGCAGTGTGCAGAGGGTTAGCGATGCCCTGCGCGTCAGCGTTCGTTTAGTAAATACCGCGGACGGACGGGTGATCTGGTCGAAAGAGATCGACAGACCGGCAGATCAGATCTTTGCCATTCAGGACGAAATCGCCCGCACTGCCGCCGTCAAACTGGAACCGCTAATTTCGGACAAGATTGAACGCCAACCGGTCCAACACAACACGGAAAATACCGAGGCCTACAGGCTGTATCTAAAAGGCCGTTTTTTCTGGAATCAGCAAACCGAAGAAGGTCTAAATAAAAGCATAGACTATTTTAACCGCGCAATTGCCGAAGATCCGAAATATGTTTTAGCTTACTGCGGCGTGTCGGATGCCTACAATTCCATGGCGTCTTATTACCGTGCCCCGAACGCAGTGATGCCCAAAGCCAGGGAATTTGCAGCAAAGGCCCTCGCGCTGGATGACGAAAGTGCAGACGCCCATTTTTCGATGGCCTCGGTTCTCTACTGGTACGATTGGGATTGGCCACGAGCCGAGCGGGAGATGAAAAGAGCTATCGAGCTCTCCCCGAATCATGGTCTCGCACATAATTTGTACGGCGATTATTTGATGTCTATTGGACGCGATGACGAGGGGATTGCCGAAGTAAAACGCGCAATTGAGCTAGACCCGCTTGCCCATTTCAGCAGTTGCGATCTGGGATGGCAGTTTTATCACGCTGGCCAATACGAGAAAGCCATAGACCAGGCCCGGCAAAATTTTGATACGGTTCAAAATTGTCCTTTTGATTATTTGTATGAAGGGCAGTCTCTCGAACAGACGGGAAAATATCAGGAAGCCGCCGCCGAACTGGATAAGATTCAATTATTCTCACAAGACTGGTCCATCGGTCTGGGCGAACAAGGCTACGGCTATGCGGCCTCCGGACAGCGTGCAAGAGCGGAGAAAACTCTCGTCAATTTGGCGAGACTGCAAAAAAAACAATACGTTGATCCGTATAGCCTCGCTATTATTCACCTCGGTCTTGGCGATAAAGATAAAGCCATCACATGGCTCGAAAAAGCCGCCGAAGCCAAATCTCCGTTTATGCTATTTCTGAAAAACGAGCCCAAATTTGCCACCGTTCGCGCAGACCCGCGCTTTCAGGATCTGCTGCGGCGAATAGGGATATAGCCCCCGCACGCCAACTAATTCATATAAGGAAATCTCGGAATTTTAGGGATCTTATTCTCGATCTTTTGTTTGGCGTTATCAACGACGGCTTTACCTGACAAGATGTTGTTGAGGTTTGCGGCTAATGCCGGATCGATCTTTTTCAATCGATCATTGATCTTTTGGGCCTCTTTCTTGTTGCCGCTCGCGAAATATGACTCGCCGAGATTAAACAGCCCGTACGTATTTTTTCCGTCGAGATCAACGGCCCGTTTGAACGTGGCGATCGCGTTCACAAGATCGTTTAACCCGCGAAATCCTTTCCCGAGCTGGTTGATGGCGATAACCCAGTTCGGATGCAGGCTTGTAGCGACGTTTAGCACCTTGACTGCATCCTGAAATTCGCCAAGGGCGTTGTGTGTCG
>JAYVDQ010000640.1:0-2808 GCA_043749325.1 Chloracidobacterium sp.
CCGATGCCGATCTTTTGGCCGCGAAACTTATCACGAACAAACAAGCGTTTCATCTCACACACACCGTCCTCGAGTTTTCTGAGAGCGACACAGCCCGTGAGCCGCTCGTCTTGATACGCCAGAAGAAGGCGTCCATCCGGTAGAGCGTATTTGCCGGGAAGTCGGAGCAGCTCGTCCTCGAAACCCTGAAAACAAAGATCAAGCCCGAGCGAAGTTTCGTATTCGCGAAATAGAGTGCGGGCCGCCTCTATTTGTTCGGGTGTTTCGGCTTGCCGGATTTCGATCATCGGGTAAAAAACCTCCGTGCGCTTTGTGCAAATCTTTGTGGTCTTTATGTAAAAAAAAATTATCACAAGGGTCACGAAGCGAACCCCATTGAGGTCACAAAGCTAAATCGACACCCGTTGGATAACACTGCGTCGCATTTTATTATAAAATCATATCTTTATGGAAACAGCAGTAGAGAAATACAAGGTCGCCAGCGAGCCGTTTTATTTGCCGGTTGGAAATGAAGTTGAGTTGTTCGAAGCCGCGTATGCGGCGAAACTGCCCGCGATGCTCAAGGGGCCGACCGGCTGCGGCAAGACGCGGTTTGTTGAGTACATGGCACACCGGATGGATCGCCCGCTGATCACGGTCGCCTGTCATGAAGACCTGTCGTCGACCGATCTGGTCGGTCGCTTTCTGCTTGAGGGCGAGGAGACCGTTTGGCATGACGGCCCGCTGACCGCCGCCGTTCGCGCCGGAGCGATCTGCTATCTCGACGAGGTCGTTGAGGCCCGCAAGGACACCGTTGTCATTATTCATCCTCTGACAGACGACCGGCGGAGATTGCCAATCGAAAAACGCGGCACCGTGATCGAGGCCCCGCCGGAATTTATGCTCGTCGTGTCCTATAATCCCGGCTATCAGTCGATCCTAAAAGACCTGAAACAGTCCACCCGGCAGCGTTTCGTCGCAATGGAATTCGACTATCCAAACACCGAAGCCGAAACCGAGATCGTCGCCAAAGAAGGCGGCATCGACATCGAAACCGCCGCCGATCTGGTCAAAATCGGGCAAAAGGTACGCAACCTTCGCGGCCACGGCCTCGAAGAAGGCGTCTCAACGCGTCTCCTGATTTACGCCGCCCAGCTCATCGCCCAAGGTATCTCGCCCATCGCCGCCGCCGAAGTCGCCATCTGCTCACCGATTACCGATGATCGCGACCTGCAGCGGAGTATTCGCGAGATTGTGACGACGATAATTTGATGGAAAATAAAATCAAGAAAAAACCAAGATCCCAGAATTCCATGGAATCAACTTGGCAAATCATCAGCAACCACCATCTTACGAATGACGGTAGGATTGAGGACCTAAAGATTGACAAAACCATTTTTCGGAAAGGTAAATTGGAAGAAAAGAACAAACCATATGACCCAGAGCTATTTCGCGTAAAACAATGATTGGCAAAGTTCGCTCGTGACTGCTACTCCATACGGTCACTCAAACCAGCCCAGCCCGCCCGATCCGTTGCCGAAATGACCGGCAATATCGACGGGCAATCTTGAAAAGCTAAGAGTGCTATACTGGCTATAATGAATAATGTCGCTAGCCTCGTCAAGATCGTTCTGTTAGTACTCCTAGTTGTTGTCTGCTCTCTGACGCTTGTCGGTCAAGACGCAATCGCAGGAAAGAAACCATCGATCGATGATTCGCTAAAAACCGGATTTGAGTTTCTTAGCAAAGGAAAATATGTGGACGCGCAGGTTCAATTTGAGGCGGCACAGAGCTCGTTTACAAAAGCCCCCGAACCCTCTCAATGGCTCTTTACGAAAATTCGGCTCCCGGATGAACGCGAAGCTGACGCCACATCGAAGGACCCGCAGATCCGCCAAATAACCGGCTGGCGGCATACGATGGGTATAAAGCAAGCCATCACCACCTTTTTGGGGTTTACCTATCAGCTTCAAGGCGACCGTGCGGCGGCTGACAAATATTTCGATGCCGTATATAGGCTTCGAAGTGTTGTTTGGGGCGTCTCATGGCGGGCGTTTATTACGCCCATCCAAAGTGTTTTTCATCTTTCAGTACCTCAAGAAAACAACGAGAACTACGCTCGGTATCTCTACCTTTCCGGATTGCTTCTCGAAGATGCCGGAGAGGAAATAGCGCTAACATTTTTTGAGCGGGCGCAAAAAATGGCACCGAAAGATCCTGAGATCGCGGCGAACCTTGCTTCTGGTTACCTTATGAAACTTCGGGCAGCCGAGGCAAAAACGCTTGCTCAGAGTAGTCTTGTCGTCAAGCCCCGGCAAGGCCGCGTTTTGATCGATCTTGCAACCGCCGAATGGTTGTTAGGCGAACTTGATAACGCCGAAAAGCATGCTTTGGAGGCCGCCGCTCTGCTACCCGACCTGCCCGGCCCACACGTGACGCTTGCCCTCGTTGCCCTTACTAGTGGAGACACGTTGAAGGCACTTAAGGAAGCCGAAGCCGGTGTCAAATCGAGTAATCGACATCCCTTTTATTTAGCCGTTCAAGCCGCCGCTTATGAATTAGCTGGAAAAAAAGCTGAAGCCGATGGCAATGTTAGAGAGGCATACAAAGGAGAAGTTCCCACCGAAGATCAACTCAAGGGTTGGTTTCTCAAGGGCAAGCCCTTGGACCTATTGTTGACAGTGTTTAAAAGACAGAAGCAAGTAAAATGATTCGGCCGCTCATCTTCATACTGGCTCTTTCCTCTTTTCTTTTGTGTTGCAAAAGTTCCTTAACGGGTAGTTCGACTAATAGCTATCCCGCCGTCTGGTTCGCACCGATCAACGACCC
>JAYVDQ010000641.1:0-5374 GCA_043749325.1 Chloracidobacterium sp.
GCCGATCATAATGTCGAGATTAAAATCCTCCATTGCCGGGTAGAGAATTTCCTCGATCGCCGGATTGAGGCGGTGGATCTCATCGATAAAGAGCACGTCGCCTTCCTCAAGATTTGTCAGGATCGCGGCCAGATCGCCCGCCTTTTCGATGACCGGGCCGGCGGTTGATTTGAGAGCCGCTCCCATCTCGTTGGCGACGATGTTAGAAAGCGTAGTTTTGCCAACCCCCGGCGGACCGGTGAGCAAAATGTGATCGAGGGCCTCGCGACGCTTTAGCGCGGCTTTCATAAAGACGCGCAGATTTTCCTTGACCTTCGTCTGGCCGATGTATTCCGAGAACTGCGTGGGACGCAACGAAGCGTCAAGTTGAGCCTCGTCGTCGGGCACCTCGTCGTCTCTAATATTTATCGCCTCAACACTCTGCATGTAATTCTAAAACTGGCTTTTCTTATCTTCCTTTGCGATCTTTGCTGTCTTTGCGTGAAATTATTCCGTCAAATCATTTACAACCCGCCGAATTCCATCCTTAATGAGCGGTACATTGAAATTTATCAATAGTCCAAGCCTTAAATCGGTCAATCGGAGATAGGTAAGTAATATTTTACCGTGAATCGGAGCCAAAGCCTCAATAGATTTACACTCGATAATTACCTTGTTTTCAACTATTATGTCAGCACGAAATCCAAGTTCCAATCTTACATCTTCGTACTCGGCGGGGATACCCTGCTCTACGGAGATCCTAAGTCCGCGTTTAGCTAATTCGTAAGCAAGCGCTGCCTGATAAACAGATTCGAGAAGCCCGGGGCCCAGAGTAGTGTGTACCTTAAACGCACTGTCGACGATTATTCGGGCGATTTCATTCTCGTGCATATCAGAATTCTCACGCAAAGCCGCGAAGATCGCAAAGAGATCGCAAAGTTAAGAAAATAATAGCCCCTTATTGTACAAAGCCAAAATATCCATCGAAAACGCGACAGTACAATGCAGCACCAGGCCGAGCCAGATCGTACCGTATTTGTAGCTGATCCAGCCGAGGAAAATGCCCGCAAAGATCGCCGCGAAGGTCTCAGGCATCGGCTTTTGGAAATGGATCATCGTGTACGGCACGGTCATGGCAAAGATCGAATATGCTCCGATCGACGTCTTAAGGCTGTGGACCAAAAAGCCGCGAAAGAAAAACTCCAGGCCGAAAAACTGGAAGAAATAGACGAGTTCCCAAATCAGCAACGTCGCGCTGAAATACGGATCGCCGTTATAGACCTTGAGAAACGGGTATTTGGCCGCAAAGCCCGCCGTTAGCGACATCAAATAAACGATCGGCAGCATTATCGCAAGACATTGCAGGAGCAGTTTTGCAAAACCCGTTTCAAGTTTGAATGACAGCCCAATCTCGCTCAACGGCCGTTTTTGTACAAATTTTACAAATAACGCCGGTACGACAAAATAAAAAGTAACCGAAACAAAAACCCACCAGATCAGGCCGTAAAGATTGTTATTGACCGGATGGGCCGCGTCTTCGCCGATGGCCGAAAATCTCGTTTTGCTGAGTATCAACGCGAGATAATCCGGATTCTTAAAATACGTGATGCACGTCAAGCCGATGGCGGCATAAACGAGCGCAAAAACAGCACGGCGGTCGAGTGGACGAAAGTCTTGTTTGATTTGATCCAGAATCTCGAGCATTAGATCGTTGAAGTGAAGCAGGCTCATTAGGCCTAAAGACATCCTGTCGCCAACGGCGACAAATATTAAAGCCTAGGGTACAGCGAAGCGAAACCCTAGGTACTGAATGAAAAAACGAGTCGTCGCTGAAGGCGACGAACAAAACGCTGCGAAATTTTCGGGCGTTCAGGAATTGTTGCTCCCCTTCAGGGAGCGAAATAACGTATAACCCGAACCTAGGGTTCCGCTTCGCTCCACCCTAGGCTTTAATGTCCGTCGCCTTTGGCGACAAGAAAACAGCTACTTCGCCAGTACCTGTAGCGATCGTCTTAACAGCTTTTGCACGGACATTTCGGTGCCTTCCTGAGCGGCTTGTTTGACGGCCTTTTCGGCGGCGTTTCGCTGGTAGCCGAGATTTACGAGGGCCGAAAGCGCGTCTTCGAAAACCGCGTCGGCGGGCTGCGTCGGACGCTCGGCATCGAGCGGCGACGAGCTGGCGGATGCGAGCTCACCGACCTTGTCGCGAAGCTCGATCACGAGCCGCTCGGCGGTTTTCCGGCCCACGCCGGGGATCGACGTAAGCCGAGCGAGATCGTCCGTGCGGATCGCCATTATTATCTCGTCGGCGCTCATTCCCGAGAGCATTGTGATGCCCGATTTGGCACCGATGCCCTGGACCGACAGCAGACGAAGATACAGCTCTCGCTCACGATTGGTCTTAAAACCGAAAAGCTGTATCGCGTCTTCGCGGACGTGCGTGTAGATCCGGAGCTGGACATCCGAACCGACCTCGCCTAATTCGTAGAAGGTCGAGAGCGGTATTGACACCTCATAGCCGACGCCGCCGACATCGAGTATGACGGTATTTGCCTGTTTCTCAAGAAGTTTGCCGGAAAGGTAAGCGATCATGTTTCACACTTGCAACACGATTGTAATGCAAATCACGATATGGGGCAACGTGGTGTTGAGCTTTCGCCATCCACCATCTTGCACCCGATTTCACAATTTGGTTTAGTTATAAAAGATGAAGTCTGAAAAGATCTCCGAACTGACGACAAACCGCCTGAGCGTTTATCTTCGCTGCCTCAACGAGGTCGCGGCCGGCGGAGTTAAAACGGTGTCGTCAAAGGCTTTGGCGGAACGGTTTCATCTCAATTCGGCACAGATCAGAAAGGACCTGGCGTATTTTGGCGAGTTTGGCGTCCGCGGCGTCGGGTATTATGTCGAGGCTCTGCGAAATCATTTGACCAAGATTCTCGGGCTGGACCGCGAAAACCGCGTCGGCATTATAGGTGCGGGACGTTTAGGAACCGCGCTCGCGGATTACTATGGTTTTCGCAAAGCAAATTTCACTGTCGCCGCTCTTTTTGACGCTGATCCGAAGAAGGTCGGAAAAAAAATTGGAGAAACCGAAGTCAAAGACATAAAAAACTTTGCGGCGGTCGTCAAACAGGATAATATAGAAGTTGCGGTAATAGCCGTCCCGGCCGAATTTGCCCAGGCCGCTCTTGAAAGTGTTGAAAAAGCCGGGATCAAAGCGGTAATGAATTTTGCACCGGTGGCATTGAAAGCACCCGCGGGAATAAAGTTGAAAACTATCGATCTGACGACGACGCTTGAGAGTCTTTCATATTTTCTCGCACAGCCCGCGAAACAAATTCCTCGCGGCATGAAACCGAAATCGAAAGTTCGCCGTAAATAAGAGTAGAAGTTTTTTGAGAGGTAAAACAGATGTGCAGTAACACTAAGGGGTTGTTCAAGAGAGTATTGCCGTTTTTCGCGACATTCGTGATCGGGCTTTTTATTGCGAGTTTCTTTGTCGATATTTCGGCTCCGAGATTCGGCCGCGGACGTTGGATGCGTCATGAGTTTCAGCGGATACAGGTCGAGAACGAGCAGCTTCGCAACGAAAATCTCCGGCTTCGGAATGAGCTGGACAGCTCGCGGTTTAATCCGGGCGAATTACGGCATATAAACCGAGAAGAGCTGATGGCTCCGGATGTTAGTCTTCCGGTGCCGCTCCCGCCGCCAAGGGTCAGGAGATAGTTTTTTCTGCAATTTCGGGCCACAGGTTAACGCACCTTGAGAGGATGTGTTAATCTGTGGTTTCCTCATTTATGGACGAATCCGTAGCGAGAAAACTGATCTGCGAGGTCGGCAAGCTGCTATATGAACGCAGCTACGTCGTCGCGTTCGATGGTAACGTGAGCATCCGGGTTGATGAAAACACCGTGCTTGCAACGCCGACGATGACGTGCAAAGGCCGCATGACCGAGGACAGCCTGGCGTTGACCGATATGGATGGCAAGCCGCTGTCGGACAAACGCGCATCGTCCGAGCTCGCGATGCATTTGCTGATCTACAAGATGCGGCCCGATATTAAGGCCGTTTGCCATGCTCATCCGGCTCACGGTACGGCATTTGCGGTCGCCGGGCTTGCGATCGACAAACCGATTCTTTCGGAAGTAATTTTAACGCTCGGGTGTGTTCCGCTGACCGATTACGGAACACCGTCAACGGACGAACTGACCGAGGCGATGAAGCCGTTCGTGCCGCATCACAATGCACTGTTAATGGCGAATCACGGAGCGGTGGCGTATGGTGAGCATCTTTGGCAGGCGTTCGACCGTCTCGAAACACTGGAACATACGGCCAGGATCGCGATCCTTGCAAAGGCACTCGGCGGCGCCAATGACCTGCCGCAGGATGCGATCGAAAAGCTCGTAAAGATCAGAGAAAGAGCTGGGTTTCTGGGAGAAAATGCCCGCTGTCAGGCGTGCGGCTACCTGCACGAAGCAAATATTGCCTGCGATCTGGATGTGAGCTACCCGGCGAGGGGCGGCTCGAATGGCAAAAAAATCTCGTTTACCCGCGAAGAATTGATCGAGCTTTTGAGCCAAGCGGCCAAATTGAGTTAAACTAACGACACTTTAGCAATTCGTACAAACGAACCAGGAGCAAAACTAAATGCAAGAAGCATTAGGAATGGTTGAAACCAAAGGCCTCGTGGCGACTATCGAAGCCGCCGACGCGATGGTCAAGGCTGCAAATGTGCAGCTCGTCGGCTACGAAAAGATCGGAGCCGGATTTGTAACTGCGATCGTCCGGGGGGATGTTGCCGCCGTTAAGGCCGCGACCGACGCCGGGGCCGCCGCTGCTCGACGCGTCGGCGAACTCGTCAGCGTCCACGTCATCCCGCGTCCGCATTCGAGCGTAGATGAGACACTGCCGGTAGTCAAGAAATAAGTTGAAAGTTCCAAGTTCCGAGTTCCAAGTTCAAAGCTGTCGAACAGTTTCTTAAATTTGGAACTTGGAACTCGTAACTCGGAACTCCAAAAATGATAATCGCACGCATCATGGGCACCGTCGTGTCCACGCAAAAAGACGAACGCCTCCACGGTAAGAAGCTGCTCATCGTCAAGCCCGTCAATCTGGACGGCACTGACCAGAGCGGCTATCTTGTTTCGGTGGATACGGTCGGAGCCGGTTTTCACGAAAAGGTGATCGTCGTCAGCGGCTCGTCCGCACGCCTGGCGGATGGCAACAAGGATTGCCCGGTCGATTCGGCCATCATCGGCGTCATCGACGAAATAGATTATACAAATTAATGCAGATCGCCCGCGTAATCGGAACCGTCGTTGCCACCGTCAAAAATGAAACTCTTGAGGGGCGTAAGTTCCTGATCGTGCAGACACTCGACGCCGACCTTAAG
>JAYVDQ010000642.1:0-4274 GCA_043749325.1 Chloracidobacterium sp.
TGTCGTCGGCGGATATTATTATCTTGTTCCATGGTGTTTTGCCACCGGCATTCTATTGTTGGCGCCGATCGTTTATCAGCTCATCCGTAGATCGTTCGACCCGTTTCACCCCCTCGTTTTCGCTTCGTGGTCGTACTTTTTCCCGGGTTTCGCGGTTGGCGGATTCATTCTTGCCCTGGGTTATTCGCAGCCATATTATCTCTCTTTTGTCGTTGACGAACATTATAACCTACCGCTTACCTTTGTGTATGTCATGCTGGGTTTCGGCGGCATGATTCTGGGCTTTATTATACCGTTCGGCGGAAATGCGGGAAAAATGATAACGGCAAAAATGCCAGTATGGAACTGGAAACCCGAACAAGTGATGAAACCCGGGCTAATTTTACTCGCGATCGGCCTTGCTTATACGGTCGCCGCCTTTGCGCTTGGATTGTTGGGTTATCAAAAGGTTGAGGAGATCGGCAGATTTGATGGATTAATTTTTGTGCTTTCGTCGTTCTGGTTTGAAGCTAGTTTTATTTTATGGCTAGCGATATTTCGTTCAAAAAAATTAAATGTGATTCACTATAGCGTGATCGGCATCCTGCTCGCGACGTCACTTAGCAGAGCTGCCTTTCAGGGTAACCGCGGCAGTTTGGTAAGCATATTTATATTAGTTGCGTTTGCCTACGGGTGTTCGGGGAGAAAAATAGGGGCCAAACAGATGTTTGCGGGTGGGTGTTTTGTAGTCATAGCGTTGGTAGTGGGCATGATATATGGAACGGCTTTCCGGTCGATAAAAGTGACGGAAGAACGGATGGACATGGATAAATATGCCGGCGTGATCGGAGATACCGTAACTTCAATATCAGACCAGGGCGTATTTGCAAATATAGGCAATGGCCTTGACGCGCTTGGGGCCAGACTCGATTCTATTACCCCGCTGGCGGTCGTCGTCTCAAACTATGAAAAGCTGGGCCCTTACGAGGAAGCCTATGGCATTTCGAATAATATTTGGAACGAAACCGTCATATTCCTTATCCCGCGATTCATCTGGCCGGAAAAACCCGTGCCGACTCCGCCGGACAAATACGCGGATCTATACTTTAATTTCCCCAACAATTCCTTCACTCTTACACCCATGGGGGATCTGCTGCGTAATTTCGGCCCTTGGGGTGTGCCGCTCGGGATGATTCTTCTGGGCTTCATTCTCAGGGTTATCTATAGCGCTCTACGCGAGCGCCAACAATTCTCGTTCTGGCGGGCAACGCTATATTTTATGCTGTTGACGTCGGTTTCGTATGAGGGGACTTACGGGCTTATAATCCCTGTCCTGGTCAAGATAGGCGTTATCTCAATCTTCGGAGTCCTGGTCATACGTATCTTTGCCGGGCCCGATCAGGAAGGCAGTTCGGGGAAAATTGCCTAATGACCTGACCAAGAAAATGGAAATTCGTGTTTTTACCAATGGATGCTTCGATTTGATCCATCCCGGCCATGTGGATCTACTGGCACGCGCTCGAAAGTTGGGCGACCGGCTGATCGTTGGCATCAACAGTGACATATCGGTCCGGCGGATCAAGGGTATCGGGCGGCCCTTTATGGACCAGGAATCCAGGCGAGAGATACTTCTCGGCCTCCGCTCGGTAGATCAGGTTGAGATATTTAACGAACCGACGCCGGAAAACCTAATCAGGCAGATCAAACCCGATATTCTCGTTAAGGGCGGCGATTGGAAAACCGATGAGATAATCGGCGCCGATCTGGTGCGGGCAAATGGGGGCAAGGTATTTTCATTACCTTTAAAAGATGGATATTCCTCGACCAGAATCGTCGATGCGATCCGGAACGATGCTAAGACCGATACGGTCAATAAAATGTCCGATTCACTCGTCACGCGCTCTTTACAGCAGCATTTGGGTGTTTTTAATGATGTCTTGTCAACTCAAACCGATGTTATAACGAATTGTGCCGATCTCCTATGCGAGACATTCGGGCGAGGCAGGAAGGTATTGGTCTGCGGCAATGGCGGCAGTGCGGCCGATGCTCAGCATCTCGCGGCCGAATTTGTCGGCCGGTACGAGACAGAGCGGATGGGTCTGCCGTCGATCGCTCTGACAACCGATACGTCCGCGTTGACGGCTATTTCAAATGATTATCAATTTGAAAATGTCTTTGCCCGCCAGGTCGACGCTTTGGCCCGTGAAGGAGATTGCCTGATCGCTCTAAGTACTAGCGGAAATTCGCCAAATATTATCGCGGCGGTCATGGCCGCGCGCTCCCGAGGATGTAAGGTGATCGGCCTGACGGGGGCAAACGGGAAAAAACTCGCGGGCCTATGCGATGCATGCATACTCGTACCTTCGGAGCGAACCGCCCGCATTCAAGAAGTTCATATTACGATCGCTCATATCTGGTGCGAAATCATCGACAACAGAATTGAGAATGGTCAATTAACCATTACCGCAAACTGATCAATGGGAATATTAGACGATTTTTCAAAGACTAGGATCATTGTCGTTGGTGACATCATGCTCGACCGTTACTGGTGGGGCAGCGTCAACCGGATCTCGCCTGAGGCTCCTGTTCCGGTTGTTCGTTTGCTGAATACAACGATCGCGGCGGGCGGAGCAGCAAATGTAGCGGTAAATGTCGTAGGACTCGGCGCCGAACCTATTATCTTTGGCATGATCGGAATAGATGAGGAAGCCCGCCATATCCAAGAGCTATTAAAAGATTCAGGTCTGAGTGTCGATTGCGTGCTTGAGGTCCCCGACCATCAAACTACCGTAAAGACGCGAGTGATCGCAAACGGACAGCAGATCGCTCGTGTAGATCAGGAAACCGGCGGATCTCTGCCGGACGCATTTGAAGCGGATCTATTAGCCAGATTCACAAACGAGATCGAAACGGCCGACGCGATCATTATTTCGGATTACGCAAAAGGCCTTTTGAGTGACAAATTACTTGCCGCGATAATGACGGCGGCAAGCAAGGCTGGAAAAAGTGTCCTTGTCGATCCTAAGGGCAAACAATACGGGAAGTATAGCGGAGCAACGATGATAACCCCGAATCGGCGGGAAGCCGCCGAGGCGTGTAATTTGGACGAACATTCCGACGATCTGGTCGAGCGAGCGGGTAAGAGGCTGCTAGATGAATTTGGATTTGACGCCGTGCTGATCACCCAGGGCGACGCCGGCATGACCTTGTTTCGGCAGCAGCAGATGGCCCTTCATTTTCCCGCCGCCGCTCGCGAGGTTTACGATGTGACCGGTGCAGGTGATACCGTGATCGCGACTCTTGCGACATCGCTGGGAGCGGGTTTAACGCTGGAAACCGCCACCGCCCTTGCCAACACGGCCGCTGGCTTGGTCGTCGAGCAAATTGGCACAAGCGTCGTTGATCTGACGGAGCTTCGGGCTGCAATTGATTTCGCAAAGTGATCGGAATAATTAGCTTTGGATTTTCAGAACCTCTTGATTTTTAGAATTGGCCACTTGGGCGATACGCTTGTGGCTCTGCCCGCCGTTTGGGCGATCCGAAAGGCTTTTCCCGATGCGCGGCTCACGCTATTATCTAATGTCGATTCCCGCAATCGCCATTATTTATCCGCAAAAAATATTTTGCCGCAAAACGGGCTTATTGACGACTGGATCAGCTATCCAAGCGGTGTGACTAAGGTAGGAGCGATTGCGGCGTTCGCGCGCCTGTCGCTAACCCTGAGGAGGAGGAAATTTGACGCTCTCGTATATCTAATGCCTCGCAGCCGAACCGCGACACAAATCGACCGCGATATTCAATTTTTCAAGATGTCCGGTATTCAAAACATTATCGGAACCGAGTATTTACGGCAAAACAGTCTCAGTCTGACGACACCAAAACCCTCTCCAATTATTGAGCCGGAGTCAGAATATCTTTTGAAATGCCTTTCTTTTGACAGCATACCTATAAATCCCGTTCCGGCGCCGGAACTGCTTTTGACTGACAGCGAAATTTCGTCGGCGGAACGCTGGCTCCAGAGACACGAACCCGTGGACATAATGGAAAAGACTCTTATCGCCGTTGCCCCTGGAAGTAAATGGGAATCCAAAATATGGCATGAAGATAGATTTTCGGAAGTCGTCAGCCGACTTATTGCCGATAATTCTTGCTACCCTATAATTGTCGGCGGAGACGAAGATCGGGAAAAAGGCATGCGCCTGCTTGCGAACTGGAATACCGGAGCGAATGCAGCAGGCCAGCTTAGCATCCGCGAATCGGCGGCTCTTTTGCGAAATTGTAAGCTCTATCTGGGA